>DASVRH010000182.1:0-5482 GCA_036388715.1 Solirubrobacteraceae bacterium
GGAGCGGGCGCTGCGCGGCGACGCCCGCTACACGGGCCAGGAGATGGCCGACCGGGCGGAGGTCGACGTCGACGTCCTCGCACGGGTCCGCCGCGCGGCGGGCCTGCCGTTCGTCGCCGAGGGCGAGCCGGGCTACGGCGACGGCGACGTGGAGGTCTCGCGCCGGCTGAAGATGGCGCTCGACGCCGGGCTGCCGCTGGAGGGGATCCTCGACGTCAACCGCGTCATGGGCCGGGCTCTGGCCCAGACGGCGGCGGCGATGCGCACGCTCGTCGGCGAGGCCTTCCTCCAGGAGAACGACCGCGAGGACGAGGCGGCCGAGCGCCTCGAGGCGGCGACGCGGCTCCTGCTCCCCAACGTCGGGCCGTCGCTCGAGTACTTCTTCGCCCAGCACCTGCTCGAGCTGATCCGCACCGACGTGCTCTCGAGCGAGCAGCTCGAGGCGGGCCGCGTGGGGCGCGAATGGGACACCGCCGTGGCCTTCGCCGACCTCGTCGGCTTCACGCGGCTGGGCGGGCAGGTGCCGGCCGAGGACCTCGGCGGCGTCGCCCGCCGTCTCGGCGCGCTGGCCGAGCACGCGGTCAACCAGCCCGTGCGGATCGTCAAGACGATCGGCGACGCGGTGATGCTCAGCTGCTCGGACCCGGAGAAGCTCGTCATCGCCGTCCTCGAGCTCAACGAGGCCGTCGAGGAGGAGGGAGAGGGCTTCCCGCAGCTGCGCACCGGGGTCGCCTTCGGCCCGGCGATCGAGCGCGACGGCGACCTCTACGGCCACGCGGTCAACGTCGCCAGCCGCGTCACCGACGCCGCGCGGCCGGGCTCGGTCCTCGTGACGGAGGAGGTCCACGAGGCGGTCGACGGCGACTTCCGCTGGTCGTTCGCCGGCGAGCGGAGGCTGAAGGGGGTCGGCGAGGTGAAGCTCTTCCGCGCCCGCCGGGCCGAGCCCGGGGGCGAGGACGCGGAGGGCTAGCCCGCCGCGGCGGCGACCTTCTCGAGCACGTCGGCCGAGACGTCGAAGTTCGCGTTGACCTGGCCGACGTCGTCGTTGTCCTCGAGCGCCTCGATCAGCCGCATGAGCTTGCCGGCGCCGTCCTCGTCGAGCGGGACCGTCGTCTTCGGCTGCCAGCGCACCTCGGCCGACTCCATCTCGACGCTCTCGGCCTCGAGCGCGTCGTGGACGGCCTTGAAGTCGGCGGGCTCGGTGACGATCTCGAAGACGTCGTCGTCCTGCGCGATGTCCTCGGCGCCCGCCTCGATCGCGGGCATGAGGTCGTCCTCGGAGTAGCGGTTGGCGTCGACGACGACGATCCCCTTCTTGTCGAAGAGGTAGGCCACCGAGCCGGGCTCGCCGAGGTTGCCTCCGTGCTTCGACAGCAGGTGGCGGACCTCCGAGCCGGTGCGGTTGCGGTTGTCGGTCAGCGCTTCGATGAGCAGCGCGACGCCCCCGGGCCCGTAGCCCTCGTAGAGCACGGCCTCCCAGTTCTCGGCGTCCGCCCCGCCCCCGGCGCCCTTCTGGATCGCGCGCTCGATGTTGTCCTTGGGCATCGAGGCGTCCTTGGCCTTCTGCACGGCCAGGCCGAGCGCGGCGTTCGTGTTCGGATCGCCGCCGCCCTCCTTGGCGGCCACCGTGATGGCGCGGGCGAGCTTCGTGAAGAGCTTGCCGCGGCGCGCGTCGACGATCGCCTTCTTGTGCTTGATCCCCGCCCACTTGGAATGACCGGCCATGGCAGGGAGTCTAGGAACGCCGGAGGATCGTGCGGCGCGCCGACGCACGGAGGCGGAGGGCCCGCGTCTCGTGCGCGTGCGCCTCGACGGGCGCCCGCAGCCACGCGTCGTGCTCGGCGACGTCGGTGAAGATCCGCTCGCGGGCGGCGAGCAAGCCCTCCCACCACAGCCACTGCACGCGCCGCTCGGGCGTCAGGGTCGCGTGGAAGCCGCGCGGGAAGTGATTGCCCTCGCGGTGGACGGCATGCGACTTGTGGCCGAAGACGAGCCCGTCGCCCTCGACGTCGATCAGCCAGCGGTGGTGGGCCCAGCCGACCCACTCGCCGTGGACGCCCCACGACTGCTCCTCCAGCCGCGACGGGACCTCCACGTAGCCCGCGCGCGCGACGCGCTGGAGCTCGGCGCAGACCCAGACCGGGTCGCGGAGGTCCTCGAGCGTGTGCGAGCAGACCGCGAAGTCGAACTCGTCGTCGGCGAACGGCCAGGGCTCGCGGTCGCAGACGTCGCGGACGACGTCGGCGCCGCGCAGCAGGTCGATGACGACGTCGGCGCGCGGCAGGCGGTTCGTCGCCCCGCCGACGTCGAGCAGTCGCCCTTCGGCCGGGAGGCGGGCCTCAGCCGCCGGCAGCATCGATGCTGTCGACCAGCTCGACCCACTGGCGCAGGTGCCGGACCCCGATGAAGTGGTCGAGCACGCGCTGGCGGCCCTTCGCCCCCATGCGGTCGCCCTCCTCGGGATCGGAGAGCACGCGGACGAGCGCCTCGCCGTACTCGCGCAGGTCGGCGGCGTCGCGGACGAGGACGCCCGTCTCGCCGTCGAGCACCTGGTCGGCGATCCCGCCCACGGCGCTGGCCACCAGCGGCCGCGACTTCCACATCCCCTCGGCGACGGTCAGCCCGAACCCCTCGGCGAGCGACTTCTGCACGACGATCGTCGCGTGGCGCTGCAGCGCGTTGACGATCGCCGCGTTCTCCTGGCGGTCGTCCATCGGCAGCTGCGCGAGGTGGATGCGCTGCCGGACCTCCCGCGGCAGGCCGTTGTAGATCGCCGTGACCTCCTCGACGACCTCCGCGCCCTCGGGGTCGTCGGTGACGCCCTCGACCGACGGGCCGGCGAGCATCAGCTCGGCGTCGGGGATGCGCTCGGCGACGTGGTCGACGAACCCCTGCATGACGCCGGCCGGGTCCTTCAGCCGGTCCCAGCGCGAGACCTGGAGCACGAGCGGCGCGTTCATCGGCAGCGGGCGCTCCTCGACGATCCGCGCCCGGCGCGCGACGGTGCCGACCGTGCCGTTCTCGCGCTCGAAGCACGGCCGGCCCGGGTGGTCGGCGTCGACGATGCCGGCGGCGGCGAGGATGGCGTCCACCGCGTCGCGCGACAGATCCTGGTTCTTCGGCGAGAAGATGTCGATCGACGGCGGGATGACGTGCGAGCCCTCCTCCGGCAGCCGGTCGTGCCAGAAGAACTGCTCGCGGCTGAACACCCACGCGTCGGCCGGGCGGACGTACGGGGTGATGAAGTCCCACGCCTCCCTGGCGATGTCGTTCGGCGCGTCGGCGCCGACGTGCAGGCGCCAGATGACCTTGGCGCCCGCATCCTTGAGCGCCTGGGTGACGCCGGCGGGCTGCGGGTCGTGGACGAGGACGACGTCGTTCGGCCGCACGATCCGCGCGAACGCCTCCGCCGGCGCGCGCACGGTGTCGTCGTAGATCGCCCGCTCCTCGTCGCCCAGCGGGCCGCCGTCGCCGGGACTGTTGTGCAGCCGGTTGTGGATGCGCTTGGTCAGCCGGAAGAACGCGGGATTGCCGTTGAGCACGACCCAGCGGCTGTCGACGCCGACGCTGCTCGTGTAGGCCAAGAGCGATGCGAGCATCTCCGCGACGCCGCCGCCCTGGGCGGTCGAGTTGATGCACCAGACGGTCCGGTCGCGGAAGACGTCCTGGGCGTGCGCGACGAGCTGGTCGAGCGCCTTGTGCCCTTCCTCGTCGAGCACCGATCCGAAGCGCTCGAACGGGAGCGGATGGATCTCGACGTGCTCGATCGGGTCCATGCGCTCGCGAACGTATCAGCGCAGCGCTTCGCGATACAGGGCTTCGTGGGCGGCCACGCAGGCGTCGATCGAGAAGCGCTCGGCGCGCTCGCGGCACGCGGCCGGATCCTGGTCCGCCGCCTCCAGGATCGCGGTCGCGAGCGCGCGCGGGTCGTCGCCCGTGAACGTCGCGTCGGCGATCTCGGGCCCCGCGGCGTCGTCGGCGGCGACCGCGGGGGTGCCGCACGCGAGCGCCTCGACGAGGACGAGGCCGAACGCCTCCTCGCGCGAGGCGAGCGCGCAGACGTGCGCCTCGCGGTAGGCGCGCACGAGCGCGGCGTGGTCGTCGAGGTCGCGCAGCTCGACCCCCGGCGCCTCGACCCCGCTCCGCGCGTCGAGCACGAGGCGGGCGGAGGGATGGCGGCGGCGCACGACCGCGAAGGCGTCGAGCAGGAGCGGGGCGCGCTTGTGCGGCGCGTCGAGCGCGGCGGGGCAGACGATCGTGAGCTCCTCGGCCCGCTCGCCGCCCGGCGTGAACGCGTCGAGGTCGACGCCGGGGTGGATCACGCGCGCGTCGACGCCCAGCCACCGCCGCATCGCGCGGCGCGCGGCCTCGCTGAGGACGACGGTGGCGTGCGCGCCGCTCGCGGCGGCCAGGACCATCTCCGCGCGCCTGCGCCGGCTCGCCAGCCCGCGGCGGTGCGCGACGCCCATGAACGAGTACACGTACGGCACGCCCGCGCGACGCGCGGCGAGCGCGTCGGTGTGGAAGAGCGCGTGCGCGACGTCGTCGCCGCCGATCCGCAGCGACGCGTAGGTGAACGGCAGGTGCGCGAGGTGGTCCTCGTGCAGGCGGCGGCGCAGGCGGCCGTCGGGCGCGCGCGGGTGGCGCACGACGACGATCCCGTCCTCCGCCGTCCGCGTCGTGCGCCCGCGGTGGCTCGTGAGGAGGCGGACCGCGTGGCCGCGCTCGGCCAGGCCCTTGCCGAGGTCGTGGGCGAAGCGCTCGGAGCCGCGCCGGACCTCCGGCCAGTACGTCGGGTGGAGGAGGGAGATCCTCACGCCGGTCCGGTCGGCCCGCGAAGGGGCGCGGTGGCGGGGTGGGGCGCGGCCGCGGCCCTCACAGGAACAGCGTCCGGTGGCGGACGCTGCCGCGGGCGAGCGCCGCGAGCTCGACGGCGTCGACGGCCGCCTGGCCGGGCAGCTCCGTCACCGCCCGCAGCCTCCCCCGCGCGCCCGGTCCGTAGGACGGCAGGGCCGCGCGGGCCCACGGCAGCGCGAGCAGCGGCCGGCGCGTCGCCAGGCCGGCCAGGGCGAGCGTCATCCACGCGTGGCGCGGCTTCCAGAAGACGCCGAGGGTCGCCGCGCGCCGCAGCGCCGGGTGCCGGCGGGCGACGCCCGGCATGTCGCGCCAGCGCCAGGCGATGGCGAGGCGGCGGCGCAGGCCGACGACGTCGACGGCGTGGTAGGTCAGGACCTCGGGCGCGGCGACGACCTCGACCCCGTCGCGCCTGGCCCGCTCGGCGAGGTCGAGGTCCTCGCCGCCGATCGTCCCGAGCCCCTCGTCGAAGCCGCCGAGCCGCTCGAGCACCGCGCGCGGGTAGGCGATGTTGCACGTCTGCGCCATCACATCGGGCGGGTCGATGACCTGGGAGCGCGCGTGGGGCGCGTGGTGATAGACGCCGAGCTCGTCGGGGTCCGGATGGGTGGCGCCCTGGACGATCGCG
>DASVRH010000183.1:0-2531 GCA_036388715.1 Solirubrobacteraceae bacterium
GCAGACAGAGTTCGGCCGCACCTCGCAGGTCGTCGAGCAGGAGGAGGAGGCGTTCCGGCGCACACTCGCGTCCGGGACGACGATCCTCGACACCGCGGTCACGAAGGCGAAGAAGGCCGGCGTGACCACGCTGACCGGCGACGCGGCCTTCCAGCTCCACGACACGTACGGCTTCCCGATTGACCTCACCCTGGAGATGGCGGGGGAGCAGGGCCTCGCGGTCGACGAGGGCGAGTTCCGCCGGCTGATGAACGAGCAGCGGCGCCGCGCCAAGGAGGACGCGCGCGCGAAGAAGACCGGCCACGCCGACGTCGGCGGCTACCGCGCGATCGCCGACCGCCTCGCGACGCCTGTCGTCTTCACCGGCTACGACGAGGTCGTGTCCGAGGGCCGGGTCGCGGGCCTGCTGGTGGACGGCGAGCTCGCGGACGTCGCGACGGAGGGACAGGCGGTCGAGATCGTGCTCGACCGGACGCCGTTCTACGCCGAGGGCGGCGGCCAGCTCGCGGACGCCGGGCGGCTCGAGGTCGACGGCGCGTTCGTCGTCGTCGACGACGTCCAGTCGCCCATCACGGGACTGATCACGCATCGCGCGCGGGTGCTGTCCGGCGAGCTGCGCACGGGCGAGCTCGCGCAGGCGCTCGTCGACGTCGAGCGGCGCAAGGCGGTCAGCCGCTCCCACACGGCGACGCACATGGTGCACAAGGCGATCCGCGAGGCGCTGGGCGAGACGGCGACGCAGGCCGGGTCGGAGAACTCGCCCGGGCGGTTCCGGTTCGACTTCCACGCCGGCTCCGCGCTGCCCATGAGCGTGCTGCGGGACGTCGAGGCGCGGGTCAACCACCTGCTGGTGGAGGACCTCGAGGTCCACGCCGAGATCATGACGCAGGAGCAGGCGCGCGCGGCGGGAGCGATGGCCCTGTTCGGCGAGAAGTACGGCGACCGGGTCCGGGTCATCTCGGTCGGTGACTGGGCGCGCGAGCTCTGCGGCGGCACGCACGCGGCGCGCTCCGGGCAGCTCGGTCTCGTCACGCTGCTCGGCGAGGGCTCGATCGGTTCCGGCGTCCGCCGGGTCGAGGCGCTCGTCGGCACCGACGCGTACGACTTCGCCGCGCGCGAGCACGTCCTGGTCTCCCAGCTGACCGACACCCTCAAGGTGCGCCCGGACGAGCTGCCGGAGCGGGTGGCGAACCTCGTCGCCCAGCTCCGCGACGCGCAGAAGGAGATCGACCGCCACCGGTCCGCGCAGGTGCAGCAGGCCGCGGCCCAGGCGGCGCAGACCCCGCGCGATGTCTTCGGCGTGAACGTGGTCACCCGGGACGCCGGCGAGTCGGCGCCGGACGACCTGCGGACGTTCGCGCTCGACGTGCGCGGCCGGATGCCCGGCGAGCGGCCAGCGGTCGTGGCGGTCGGCGGCGTCGTCAAGGGGCGCCCCCAGCTCGTCGTCGCGACGAACGAGGAGGCGCGTCGCTGGGGCATCACGGCGGGTGATCTCGTGCGCGCCGGCGCGGCGGTCCTCGGGGGCAACGGCGGCGGCAAGCCCGACGTCGCGCAGGGCGGCGGCACCGAGCCGCAACGGATCGGCGACGCCCTGCAGCGGATCGAGCACTCGGTCGGCGAGCTCGTCACGGCCGGTCGCTGAGCGGGCTGCCGGCAGGAGGGTCGGGTGCGGCCGGGCGTCCGGGTCGGCGTCGACGTGGGGTCGGTGCGCGTCGGCGTCGCCCGCACCGACCCGTCGGCGCTCGTCGCCACGCCCGTCGAGACGGTCTCGCGAGACGCGCGAGGAGGAGCCGACCTCGAGCGGATCGCGCAGATCGTCCGCGATACGCAGGCGGTCGAGGTCGTCGTCGGGCTGCCCCGGACGTTGCGCGGCGACGAAGGGTCCGCAGCGGCGGCGGCGCGCCAGTACGCTACGGCCATCGCGCGGCGGGTGACGCCGGTGCCGGTGCGGCTCGTCGACGAACGGCTCAGCACCGTCTCGGCGCACCGTACGCTCCGCGATGCTGGAGTTCGTGGGCGCAGGCACCAGCCTGTCGTCGACCAGGTGGCGGCGGTCGTCATCCTGCAGTCCGCCCTCGACGCCGAACGGGCGTCGGGGCGGGAGCCCGGGATCCTCGTGGTCCCGGCGGCTTCGCCGGAGGGCCCGGCGGGCGGAGAGGAGGGCGGCGGCAGGTGACCGACATGTCGCTCTCCGACGTCGTCAACGGCTCCCCGCACGGGCCGCGCCGCCGCTCCCAACGCGCCGCAGAGAAGCGGCGCAAGCGCCGCCAACGGCGGACCTGGGTGACCGTCCTGATCCTGCTCGCCGGCCTGGGCGCCGCGGGGGCGGGCGCATGGCTCGGGCTGCGCCCGCTCGTGGTGTCCGTGGTCAACTCGTTCAACGCCCCCGACGACTACACGGGGAGCGGCACCACCCCGGTCGACGTCAAGATCCCGCCCGGGGCGACCGGGACGAAGATCGCAGCGATCCTCGTCGACGCGGGCGTCGTCAAGACGGCCAAGGCCTATCTCGACGTCGCCGGCGACACGCC
>DASVRH010000184.1:0-20080 GCA_036388715.1 Solirubrobacteraceae bacterium
GGGAGGAGGGCCGAGGCTCCGCCCTCGCGCCGCGCCGGTGGCCCACCCCCACGGCCCTCGAAAGCGGCCACGGTCGCGAGCTCGGCGAGATCTTCGAGCGCCTTGCGCCCTGCGCGCAGGACGTTCGCCTCCGCCGCCTCCGCGTCGTCGAGGACCTTCGCCTCGCGCCGGTGCGGCGCGGCGAAGAGCGAGCCGAGCTCGGCGCCGAGGCGATCGAGGAGGTCGCCGTGGTCGGCCGCCCGGGCGACGCGATCGAGCGCCTCGAGGGGGAAGTCCGGATGCAGCCGCTCCCAGATCGCGCGGGCGGCGAGGGCGGTGCGCGCGCCGGTCCGACGCACCTCGCGCTCCAGCCGGTCGACCCAGCCCCGCGTGCGGACGACGCCGGGGGTGCGCAGCCAGAGGATCAGGTCGGCGGCGGTGCCGCCCGTCGCGGCGCGCAGCAGCGACACGAGCCCGCGCCCCAGCGGCGTGTGGCCGAACGGCACGGTCCGCGCGACCGCGGCCGGGACGCCGTACTGCGCGAACACCTGCTCGACCAGCGCGGCGGCCTCCTCGGGCCGGCGCAGGACGAGCGCGATCTCCTCCGGCGCGACGCCCTCGCCGATCAGCCGCACCGTCTCGGCCGCGACCAGCTCGATCTCGGCCCGCTCGCCGCCGCCCTCGAGGAAGACGACGCCGTCGCCCGCCGCGACGCCCGCCCGCTCCGCCGGGCCGGAGGCGACATCGGGGCTCTCCCCCGCCCACGCGTCGCCCCGCTCCGCGGCGCCGATCCTCGGCCCGCGCCGCACGACGATCTCCGCGGACGGGTCTTCGAAGAGGAGGCCTTGGCCGCCCTCGGCGAAGGCTTCCTCCTGCCGCTCGTCCCCCTGCGGCGGCGGCTGCCCGTCGGCGGCGGGGGGCGCGAGCAGCTCCCCCTCGAAGAGCCTGCGCTCGACGTGGTGGAGCGCCTCGCGTGCCTCCTCCGCGTAGTGCTCGGCGCGCGGCGCGAGCTCGACGTGCTCGTCGGCGAGCGGCGCGAGGTCGGCCATCGCCGCGCCGCGGGCGGCGAACGCGTGGCGGCCCGGCTCGAACGTCAGCGAGACCGTGACGTCGGCATCGCCCGCGGCGAGGGCGCGGATCGCGTCGACCTGGAGCGGGCGGAGGTCGTCGAAGCCGTAGAAGAGGACGGGCGTGTCGCCCCACCGCGCCGGCGCCTCGAGCAGCGTGTCGAGCGCGGCGGCGTGATGGAGCGTCTCGTCGCGCCGCCCCAGCCGCTCGAGCCGGTCGCGGTAGCCGGCGTAGAGCCGCCCGAGGTCCTCCGCGTGCTCGCCGCCCCAGGCGCGAAGCGCGGCGATCCACCGCTGGGGCGTGACCCGCTCCTCCTCGAGCTCGTCGAAGAGGCGGCACGCGGCGGGGGCGAAGCCGGGCGTGGCGGCCGACTCGCGCATCGCCGGCGACTCGAGCCCCTCCGCGGCCGCGACGGCCACGCGCTCGCGGGCCAGCGGCCCGAGCGGCGACCCCGAAGCCCCCACCCGCCGGCACACCTCGCGCAGCAGCCCGTCGAAGCGCTCCACACGCGCGCCGAAGACGATCCCGCCGTCGGCGAGCTCGCGCCGGTACTCCTGGACGTCGGCCGTCGTCGGCACGACGAGGATCGGCTCGCGATCGAGGACGGCGCGGAGGCGATCGAGGACGATCCGCGCCTTCTCGGCGTTGGCCGGGCCGGTGACGAGGGTGAGCGGCATGACGGACCGTCAAGGGTCGCGTCCGGACCGGACGATCTGACGCCCCCGCCTGGCCTCTTTCCGCAACGTGCGGGAATGACCGCGCCGCCCCTCCGGCCCGTACCCCTTGGATGCGTCTCGGCTTCGCCGTCAAGGTGCTCGGCGCGGGTGGGCTGCCCTCGCACGACACGCGCCGCCACCAGTCCGAGCCCTCGCTCGGGGTCTCGCTCGACCACCTGCGGGCGATCCTCGCCTACCTCGACGACGCCGACATCCGCTTCTACCGCTTCGCGACCGGCCTCGCGCCCTACGCGAGCCATCCGGACCTGCCGCGCTTCCGCGACGCCCCGAGCCGGTTCGCCGCCGAGCTGGCCGGCGTGGGCGAGCGCGCGCGGCGCCGCGGCATCCGCCTGACCTCGCACCCCGGCCAGTACACGGTGCTCAACTCCGAGGACGCCGAGGTCCGCCGCCTCGCGGCCGTCGAGCTCGAGGTGCAGGCCGAGCTGATGGACGGGATGGGCCTCGGCCCCGAGTCGGTGGCGATCCTCCACGTCGGCGGCGCCGCGGGCGGCGTCGACGCGGCGCTCGACCGCTTCGTCGCGGGCTTCGAGACGCTGAGCGACGCGGCCCGCGCGCGGCTGGTCGTCGAGAACGACGACCGCTCGTTCGCGCTCGCCGACGTCCTGCGCCTCTCGGAGCGGATCGGCCGCCCCGTGGTCTGGGACGTCCTGCACCACCACTGCCACGACCCGGAGCGCGTCCCCGACCGCGAGGCGCTCGAGCTCGCCCTCGGCACCTGGCCCGAGGACGTCACCCCGAAGATCCACTACTCCACGCCGAAGACCGCCGTCGAGGAGCGCACGAAGAAGGTCGGCCGGCGGGTCGAGCGCTCGCTCGTCCTCCCCCAGCTGCGCGCCCACGCCGACATGATCGACCCGATCGGCTTCGAGCACTTCGTCACCGAGACCGCCGCCGGCCTGCGCGACTTCGACGTGATGCTGGAGGCCAAGGCGAAGGACCTCGCCCTGCTGCGGCTGCGCGAGCAGCTGGCGGCGCGAGGCGTGCGGCCGGAGGGCGAGGCGGCGGCGGCGGGCGCCTAAGCGGCCGCGGGGGCCGGGCTCTCGGCGCCCTCGGTGGCGGCGGGCTCCTCGTCGGGCGGCTTGGCGCCCTCCTTGGCCCACGGCTCGTCGAACTCGACGCGCCACTTGCCCTCGTCGCTCTGCTGGAGCGCGAGCCGCGCCCGGAACGACTTGCCCGAGCGGCCCTTGAACCCGGTCACCGGCTTGACGGTGCGGCCGGTCGCGATGAGCTCCTTCGCCACGGCGATCGGCAGCGTCTTGCCCGCCTTGCTCTTCCAGATCACGAAGCCGCAGCCCGGGTCCTCGCGCGACCAGCACGAGTAGCCCTTGCGGTTCTCGCGGATCTCGTGGCCGCAGACCGGGCATGGCCCGAGCGTCGCCCGCGGGATCTTGACGTTCTTGAGCTTGGCGTCGAGCTCGCTGACCGTCGAGCCGGCGAAGTTCGCGATGTCCTGCATGAACTTCTGGCGTGAGTCGTCGCCCGTCTCGATGAGGGCCAGGCGCCGCTCCCAGTCGCCGGTCATGCCGGGCGACGTGAGCGGGTGCTCGCCGAGCAGCCGGACGACGTTGAGACCCTTCTCGGTGACGACCAGCGCGCGGCCGTCGCGCTCGACGTACCCGACGTCGATCAGCCGCTCGATGATCGCGGCGCGCGTAGCCGGCGTGCCGATCCCCGAGTCCTTCATCGCCTCGCGCAGCTCCTCCTCGTCGACGAGCTTGCCGGCGGTCTCCATCGCCCCGAGCAGCGACGCGTCGGAGTAGCGGCGCGGCGGCTTCGTCTCGCGCTCGAGCGACTCGACCTTGCGCGTCTCGACGTCCTCGCCCTTCTCGAGCTTCGGGAGCTGCTGGTCCTTCTCGTCCTCGTCCTCGATCGCCGCGCCGTCGCCCTCGGCGAGCTCGCCGTAGACGCCGCGCCAGCCGGGCACGAGCAGGACCTTGCCGCGCGTGCGGAAGATGTAGGAGGCCACCGTCGTCTCGACGCGCGTGTTCTCGAACTCGGCGTCGGGGTGGAAGATCGCGAGGAAGCGCCGCGCGACGAGGTCGTAGACCTTCACGTCGTCCGCGCCCATCTTGTCGAGCTTGTGCTCGGCGCGGGTCGGGATGATCGCGTGGTGGTCGGTGACCTTCTCGTCGTTGATCACGCGCGAGAGCGGGAGCTTGTCGAGCGACGTGACGAAGTCGGCGGCCTTCGTGTACTCGCGGTTCTGCCCGACGAACGCGGCGACCGGCTTGAGCTCGCCGATCATGTCCGTCGACAGGAAGCGCGAGCTCGTACGCGGGTACGTGAGCGCCTTGTGCTCCTCGTAGAGGCGCTGCGCCGCGGCGAGCGTGCGCCGCGCGGAGAACCCGTAGCGCGTGTTCGCGTCGCGCTGGAGCGAGGTCAGGTCGTAGAGGAGCGGCGCCTTCTCGGTGCGCTTCGTCTTCTCGAGCTTGGTGATCTCGCCGCGCTGGCCGCGGACGGCGTCGACGATCGTCGTCGCCTCGTCGCCCGTCTTGATGCGCGGGTTCGCGCCGGCGTGGAAGCGCCCCTCGTAGACGCGCTCGCCGTCGGCGGCGAAGGTGGCGTCGACCAGCCAGTACGGCTCGGGCGTGAAGGCGCGGATCTCCTCCTCGCGGCGGGCGAGGATCGCGAGCGTCGGCGTCTGCACGCGGCCGAGCGACACCGCGCCGTCGAACGACGACCGCAGGCGGATCGTCGCCGCGCGCGTCGCGTTCATGCCGACGATCCAGTCCGCCTCCGACCGCGACCGGGCAGCCTCCTCGAGCTTCTTCAGGTCGGCGCCCGGGCGGAGGTTGCCGAACGCCTCGCGCATGGCCTCGTTCGTCATCGACGAGAGCCACAGCCGCTCGACCGGCTTCTTCGCCCCCGCCTTCTCGAACACGTAGGCGAAGATCAGCTCGCCCTCGCGGCCGGCGTCGCAGGCGTTCACGACCCGGTCGACCTCCGCGCGCTTCAGCAGCTTGGTCACGACGGACATCTGCTTCTTGGACCGCTCGTCGCGCACGACCAGCTCGAAGCGCTCCGGCACGATCGGCAGGTCGGCCATGCGCCACTTCTTGAACTTCGCGTCGTAGGACTCGGGCTCGGCGAGCTGGACGAGGTGCCCGACCGCCCACGTGATGATGTGCTCCGGCCCCTCGAGGTAGCCCTCGCTCTTCTCGAACGGCCCCGGGAGCACGCGCGCGAGATCACGCCCGACGGACGGCTTCTCGGCGATCACCAGCGTCTTCGACATGAGGGCGGAGCCTAGCGGCGCAATCCGCGGCCCAGAGACGGCTGCTCAGTTTCGTCACGAGCGCGTGACGAAGCGAGGGCGGTTTGCGACGCAACGGTCCGGATAAATGACTGTCATGTCGATTCACCAAGAGGCCCCGGAGACGGCCCCCATCGCCGACGCCCACCGCCGAGCAGCAGGCGCCCCGCGTCCTTCGTCCGCGACGAAGCGCCTGCTCGCGACGGTGCTGCTGCTCGTGACGCTCCTCGCGGTGGCGGGGTGCGAAGCGGCGGAGGAGTCCGAGCCCAGCGGGTCGGACAACAAGTCGCAGGACTCCAAGCGCGAGAAGCGCGACAAGAAGGACAAGCCCGAGATGACCTCGGGCCAGAAGAACGCCCTGGAGGCGGGGCAGAACTACATCGACTTCGCCGGCTTCTCGAAGAAGGGCCTCATCCAGCAGCTCTCGTCCTCGGCGGGCGACGGCTACTCGAAGGCCGACGCGACCTTCGCGGCGAACCACGTCGACGTCGACTGGAACGAGGAGGCTGTCGAGGCGGCCAAGAACTACCTCGACACGTCGTCCTTCTCCAAGCAGGCGCTGATCCAGCAGCTGACCTCGTCGGCGGGCGACAAGTTCACCGAGGCTCAGGCGCGCTACGCCGTCGAGAAGGTCTACTAGTCGCCGCGCCCGCTACGGGGCCGCGCGGCGGTTGAGACGGTCCGCGCTCGCCTTCTCGCGCTCGAGCCACGACGGCACCGGTGCGGAGGCGGCGCGGAGCTTCTCCGACGTCTCGAACGCCCACGCGCTGAGCGCCGGCGCGACCGTCGCCACCGCGCCGCGCGGGCCGATCGGCCTCCCCGCCTGCTTCGCCGCCTGCTCGTAGGCGCTCCCCGGCTCGGAGACGAGGAGCGTGCCGCCCTGCGCGAGCGCGCGGGACAACCGGTCGTGGGCGAGGAGGAGCGCCGGGTCGGCGGTGACCCGCGCCATCGCGCGGCGGGCGCGGAGGAGGGCGACCCCGCGGTCGAAGTCGCGGCGGTCGCCGAGGTCCGCGCCGCGCAGGGCACGCCCGACGTCGGTGACGATCGGCCGCATGCGGTCGAGATACGCGGTCGGGGCGGCGGCGGCCGGCTCCTCGGAGGGAGCCGGCGAGGTCGGCGAGGGGGCGGTCGAGCTCGGAGACTCGTCGTCGCCGCCGCAGCCCGCGAAGAGGGGGAGGGCGAGAAGCACGGCGACGGCGAGATGCGCGAGGCGGCTCACTGGGCGCACGGCCCCGTGTCGACCTCGCCCCGCGCGCCGGCGAGCGCGTCGCGGACGATCTCGTTCGGCACCCCGAACCCGGCGCGCACGCGGCCCCCGACCGTCGCGGCGAAGACCGTCGTCAGCACCCGCCCGGAACCGTCCACGACCGGCCCGCCCGAGTTGCCGCTGCGCACCAGGCCGCGGATCGGCGTCATCGTCCGGTCGACCGGCCCGCGGCCGTAGGCGTCCTCGGAGGAGACCGTCCGATCCGACCCGATCCGCGCCGCGCGCACGTCGTACGGCCCGTTCTCGGGGAACCCGAGGATCGCCCCCGAGGTCCCGGACTCCGGGTCGTCGACGATCGGCAGCGCCGGCGCGGACAGCCCGTCCACCCGCAGGACGGCGACGTCGTCGTCGGAGTTGTACGCCACCGCATCGGCGTCCAGCCGCGCCCCCTCGCCGGCGACCTGCACGACCGTGTCGTGCTGCCCGGCCACGACGTGCGCGTTCGTCACGACGATCCCCGGCCCCGCGACCCACCCGGACCCCTCGACGCCGAGGCCACAGGCGGTCCCGGTGATCCGCACGACCGAGTCGCCGGCGGCCCGCACGTCCGGATCCGACGCGATCGCCCGGTCAGGGGCCGAGACGTCGGGCGCCGGCCCGCTCACCTGCGGGAACGGGTCGAAGCGCGCCAGCAGGTTCAGCACGTCCGCCGGCGGCAGCGAGCGGTACAGCCGCGAGAGGATCGACGACTTCTGGATGTCGTCGCGCAGCGACCGCGCCCCGGGCGTCTGCAACGCGACGGCCCCGAAGACCCATGCCATGGCCAGCGCGACGACGCCGCTCAACAGCGCGCCCAACAGGCCGTCGATCACCCCGAGACCGGGCAGCACCAGGGCCGCGCGCAACGAGCGACCCACCGTCTCCAACCCCAGGGCCAGCAGTCCGCCGACAAGAACCGCGCCCCCGAGGGCGAATACCGGTGCATATGGCGAGCGCGAGCCCTCCGACAGCAGCTCCGGCCCGAATCGGCTGCCCAGAAACGCCCCGGCGGCGAAGCCGAGGAGCGACAGTGCGCCCACGAGGAACCCTTGGCCGTACCCGAAGAGGGCGAGGAGGGTAACGAGGGCCACGATGATCCAGTCCACGCCCGTCACGGGCGGCCGAGGCTACAGCCACCGACCGCCCAACGGACGTCGGGAACGCCTGTTCCGCCACCTCGTCCCCGTCCTCCTCGTCGGTGCCCTCGCGTTCGCGCTGGGGGTCATCTTCGGCAGCCTGCATCGCCCCGAGGAGCAGGACGTCGCCGACGACTACGCGGCCGCCTACGCGGAGCGCGACTACGACGCGATGTACGACCTGCTCGGCGCGGCGGCCAAGGCGCGCACGACCGAGGAGCAGTTCCGCGCCGCGCACGAGGACGCCCACGCCACCGCGACGACCGAGCGGATCGCCACCGAGGAGGCGGACGCGCCGGAAGGCGACACCGTCACGATCGCCACCACCGTCGACACGCGCGTCTTCGGAGCCGTCAAAGCCGACCTCGAGCTGCCCATGGACGACGAGGCGCGGGTCGACTGGCAGCCGCACCTCGCGTTCCCGGGCGTCCGCCGGGGCGAGCGGCTCGACCGGACCATCGACATGCCCGAGCGGGCCGAGCTGCGCGACGCGAACGGCGACGAGCTCGACGCCAACACCCGCGCCAGCATCGGCGGCGAGACGGGCCCCATTCCCGAGGAGCGCGCCGAGGAGCTGCGCGCCGAGGGCGTGGCGGACGACGCCCAGGTCGGCCTCTCCGGCCTCGAGCGCGCGCTCGACGACCAGCTCCGGGGCAAGCCGGGAGGAAGGCTGAGAGCGGGCAGCCGCGTCCTCGCCGCCAGCCGTCCGCGGAAGGCCGACCCGGTCAGGACGACGATCGTCCCGAAGGTCCAGCTCGCCGCGCAGACCAACCTCGGCGCGCGGCTCGGCGGCGTGATCGCCATGCGCGTCGGCGGCAGGGACGACGGGGACGTCATCGCCGCCGCCGGCATCGGCCTCTCCGGCCTCCAGCCGCCGGGCTCGACGTTCAAGATCATCACGCTCTCCGGCGCGCTGCAGGCCCGGATCACCAAGCCGACCGAGGAGTTCCCCGTCGCCACCGCGGCCACGCTCAGCGGCGTCGAGCTGCAGAACGCCAACGGCGAGTCGTGCGGCGGCGACCTCATCGAGTCCTTCGCCCACTCGTGCAACAGCGTCTTCGCCCCGCTCGGCGCGGAGATGGGAGCCAAGCGGCTCGTGGCCATGGCCGAGCGGTTCGGCTTCAACGAGACGCCGGCGATCGAGGGCGCCGCCACGCCGACCATCCCGGCCGCGGACGAGATCGGCGACGACCTCGCGGTGGGGGCCAGCGCGATCGGCCAGGGCCGCGTCCAGGCCAACACGCTGCAGATGGCGCTCGCCGCCGCGACGATCGCCGACCGCGGCAACCGGCCCCGCCCGACCCTGCTGGCCAGCGACCGGCCGAAGAGCACGCGGGCGATCCCGGCCCGCGTCGCCCGCGTCGTCGACCGCGCCATGCGGGCGGTCGTCGCCTACGGCACCGGCGTCGCCGCGAAGATCCCGGGCGTCGTCGTCGCGGGCAAGACCGGCACCGCGGAGCTCGAGCAGACGCAGGGCGAGGTCCCGCCCGGCGAGGAGGAGATCGGCCAGGACACGACCGACACCACCGCCTGGTTCACCGCCTACGCGCCGGCGAAGCGACCGCGCGTCGTCGTCGCGGTGATGCTCGTCGAGGCGGGCGCCGGCGGCGACGTGGCGGCGCCCGTCGCCCGTGCGGTCCTGAGCGAGGCGCTCTAGACGTCGAGGTTGACGATCCCGGGCGGTCCGCCCGCCGGGTCGTCGATGGTCAGCTCGAGCGGCCGGTTGTCCAGCGAGAAGCGCTTGAGCTTGTAGAGGAGCACCGCGGCGTAGGGCGGGCGCTCGCCGGCCGGCGAGTCGAGGTTCGGGTAGAGCTCCTCGCCCTCGATGCGCTCGCCGCCCTGGTAGGCGAAGACGTTGGCCCGGTCGACGCGCACCGGCACGTACTCGTTCTCCTGCGTGTCGACGATCGTGAAGCGCGAGGCGGTGCGGATCGCCTCCTCGCTCTCGTTCTCGACCCGCATCCAGACGCCGAACCACACCTCGTCGTCGGCCAGCTCGAGCTCGTCCTCCGCGATGCCGGCCAGGTAGTCCTTGTCCTCGACGATCAGCGGGTTGAGCTGGCGCGAGATCTGGACCTGGTACTTGACCTCGCTGAGCTCGAGGTAGATGCCCTCGGTCTCGGCGACCTGCGCGTTCTCCGTCTGGTAGCCGCCCGGATCCTGCTCCTCCTGGCCGCAGGCGGCGATGCCCAGGGCGAGCAGGGCGCAGACGAGCAGGACGAGGGGACGCGGCGAGGACACGGCGGGCGCGAAGGCTACAACCTGAACTGGGAGGCGGGCTTCCTCGGCCCGCCCGCGGCGATCGTCGCGCGGCGCCCGCGCTCGCGCCCCTCCTCCAGGATGGCCCGCAGCCGCTTGAGCGCCTTGCGCTGGCCGCGGCGCCACGTGCGCTTGCCCAGCGCCTCCATCAGCTTGTCCGACGGGAACACCGGCTCGGTCTCGGTCGTGACCGTCACGCGGGTCGCGCCGCCGTGCGCGGGCTCGAGCGTCCAGATCGAGACGATCCGGATCCGGTTGTACTTGCCGCCGCGCCCCTTCTGCACGATCCGCCGGGGCTCCTCGACGTCGGTGATCGTCAGCTCGGCCCAGTCGAAGCGATTCAGCGGCCGGGGGATGCGGAAGCGCGCGCCGGCCCCGAGCCCGTACGTGTCCTCGCGGGTCATGTGGACCTCGCTGAGGTAGTGATCGGAGAACTCGGAGTGATTGGCCACGTCGGCGAGGTACTCGAAGACCTCGCCCCGCGGGCGCCCGACGGTGATGCTCGACTCGATCGGATCCATCTGCGGCGGGGATGCTACCCCTGCCGCGGCGCCCTACGCCGCGAGGCGGCGGACCTTGACCGTGTGCCCGTACTCGGGACCGCAGACCAGCTCGGTGCGGGCGATCTCGACCCGGTGCCGGGGCCGGCACAGGTCGCACACCGCGCCGCCGCGGGCGTCGTGGTGGAGGCGCTCGCCGGTGAGCGGCGTGCGGCCGCAGTCCGCGCAGCAGGGACGGTCGTCCCTGCGCTCTCCGAGCCCCTTGCGGAGGAGTCGGAGCTCGAGGTCGGCGGGCGTGAGCGTCGGCAGCAGGCGGGGCATGGCCGACTGTTCGCGGACAACATCCATGTTCCTTCCCAGAACTGGGTATGCGCGGTATCGTCAGGGCAGGGAGCTACAAGGGGCGTGCATCAGGCGCGCGCCCGAGAGGAGCAAGAGGGATGGAGTCACTCACCTCCGGGACGCTGGCAGGGACCGGTTCGTTCCGTTGCGAGGAGTGCGGATACGTCGTGACGCTGGCCGCCGCCGACGAGCTGCCCACGTGCGCGGGCTGCGGCAGCTCGAGCTTCGCGCGCGCCTCGCTCTTCAGCGGCCCGCGGTTCGCCCGCGGCGCGGCGCCCGAGAAGTCGCCCGAGGAGCGCGAGGCCTGGCTGGCCGAGGCGCGCGAGGTCGTCACCGAGCCGGGCCAGTACCTCGTCTTCGAGCGCGACACTCGCATCGAGTCGATCTCGCTGGCGCGCGAGTGGACCCGCGTGGGGCGCAGCCTCGCGGCCGACGTCCGCTTCGACGACCCGACCGTCTCGCGCCGCCACGCCCTGATCGTCAAGCAGGCCGACGGCGTGCGGGTGCTCGACGACCGGTCGCTGAACGGCGTCTTCGTGAACGGCCAGCGCGTCGAGTGGCGGGAGCTGCGCGACGGCGACGAGATCGTCGTCGGCCGCTACCGGCTCACGTTCCTGGACGTCGCGCCGACCGCCGCCGAGGCGACCGACACCCCGCTGGAAACGACGGGCTGACCGCCCGGTCGCGGCTTGGCTACTCTGCCTCGCAGCGTGGCCGAGACGATCGCGATCCTCTCCCAGAAGGGCGGCACCGGGAAGACCACGTCGGTCCGGACGCTCACCGACGTCCTGCGCCGGCTGGACCTGCGCGTCCTGGCCATCGACCTCGATCCGCAGGGCAACCTGTCGGACTACTTCGACGTCGACCCCGAGGCCGAGCCGACCGTGGGCGACGTCCTCGCCGGCCGGGCCAAGGCCCGCCAGGCGATCCACGACGACGTCATCCCCGCCAACCTCTCGCTGGCCGAGGCCGAGCTGGCGCTCGCCGGCAAGATGGGCCGCGAGCTGACCCTCAAGCGGGCGCTCAAGGACGTCAAGAAGGACTACGACGTCATCTTCTTCGACTGCCCGCCGACGCTCGGCCTGCTGACCGTCAACGCGCTGGTCGCCGCGGACTGGGCCCTGCTGTCGGCCGAGGCCCAGTACTTCGCCATGCAAGGGGTCGAGCAGGCGCTCGAGGTCGTCGAGTTGGCGCGCGACAGCCTCAACCCCGAGCTGGAATGGCTGGGTGTCGTGTTCAACATCGCCGACATGCGGACGATCCACTCGCGTGATGCGTACACCGCGCTTCGCGAGGAGTTCGAGGACAAGGTCTTCGACACCAGCATCCGGCAGTCGATCGCCTACGCCGAGTCCGCCGAGCGCGGCGTCTCGATCCTCGACCACCGGCCCGACCTCGGCGACGACTACATCTCGCTCGCCGACGAGCTCCTCGCCCGCCTCGGGCTCGAGGACGCCCGCAAGCGGCTCGACTCGCTCCGCGTCACGGCGTAGCGCCATGCGGAAGCTCGCGGCGCTGGTCACCGCGGCGATCGTCGCGACGTGGGGTGGACTGGCGACCGCCGACGACGACGAGCCCGTCCCCGGCACGCCGCCCGTCGCGCTGCCCGACCGCCCGCACGCCCCTGCCCACGACGGCCCCCTCTCCGCCCGCGTCGTCGGCCCGGCGCTGCTGCGCGCCCGGCCGCACGGGCGCGTCGTCACGCGGATCGGGCGCCGGACCGACTTCGGCGGCCCCCAGATCGTGCCCGTCGTCGGCCGCTTCCCGGGCTGGATCAAGGTCATCCACCCCGCGCTGGGCAACCGTGGCCGCGGGTGGATCCCGCGGGCGGCGGTCCGCCTCTACAGCGAGCCGAAGGACATCGTCGTCGACCTCTCGGAGCGGCGCGCGCGCGTGCGCCTGCACGGCGAGGTCGTCCGGTCGTTCCGCGTCGGCGTCGGCCGCGCGGGCCACCACACGCCGACCGGGCGCTTCGCGGTCACCGACCGGCTGCTCACCGTGCCCGGCTCGCCCTACGGCTGCTGCATCCTCGCGCTGAGCGGGCACCAGCCGCACCTCCCCCAGGGCTGGGCGGGCGGCGACCGCCTCGCGTTCCACGGCACGACCGACGAGTCGACCGTGGGCAGGGCGGCGAGCACCGGCTGCCTGCGCGTGCGCGAGCGCGACCTGCGCCGCCTGCTGCGCACGGTGCGCGTCGGCACCGTGGTGACGATCCGCCGCTAGAGCTCGCGGACGTCGGCGCCCATCGGCTCGAACGGGGCGCGGATGACCTCGGTCCCCGGCGGGACCCACTTGCGCAGGCGGCTGAAGAGGCCCGCCGTGTGCTGGTAGTGCGACCAGACGAGCACGGTCGGCCCGGCGCCCGAAATCGTCGCCCCGACGGCGCCCATCTCCGCCGCCTGCTCGACGAGCCGCATCGACTCCGGGTACAGGTGGGCCCGCCGCGGCTGGTGGATGCGGTCGGCGAGGCCGCGGCCGAGGAGGTCGAGGTCGGCCCGCGCCAGGCCGAGCATCAGGAGCGCGGCGTGGGCCACGTTGAACACGGCGTCGCCGACGGGGACCTCCGCCGGCATCGCGGCGCGCGCCGCGTCGGTGCGCACCGGGTCGGGCGGCACGACGAGGATGCCCTCCAGCTCCGGCGGCGGCTCGAAGCGGACCGCGTCGCCGTCGGCGACCACGACGAACCCGCCCTGCAGCGCCGCGGCGACGTTGTCCGGATGGCCCTCCAGGGCGATGGCGTGGCCCAAGACGTCCTCGTCGAGCTCGAAGAGGTGGTTGGCCGCGACCAGCCCCGCGACGATGGCCGCCGCGCTGGATCCGAGGCCGCCGCTCAGCGGTATCTTCGACTCGATGCGGAAGGTGAACCCGTCGGCCGGCCGCAGCCGCTCGAAGGCGCGCACGACGAGGTTCGAGCGGTCCTTCGGCAGGTCGAGCGAGGTCTCGACGGCGAACTCCCCCGTCTCCTCGACCTCCAGCTCCAGGTGGAGCGCCAGGGCCGCGGCGAACGCGTCGTATCCGGGGCCGAGGTTGGCCGACGAGGCGGGGACGCGGACGAGACGGCGCCGGTGCACGGCGCTGACCCTAGCCGCGTTCGCGCTGCTCGCGCCGAGCACCGCCTCGGCCGACCGGCTGCGCACGATCGACGTCGCCACGGGCGCCGCCACGGTCGTCTCCTCCTCCCCCAACCTCGAGTGGCTCGACGCGCCGTGCTGGGCGCCCGACGGGCGCCTCGTCGCGCTGGAGTACAAGTCGACGCGCCGCGCGCTGCTGCGTCGCTACGTCGCCTACGGGCCGACCGGCACCCGGGAGGTGCTCGACCGCGCGAGCCGGTTCACCACCCACGCGGCGCTGGCGCCCGGCTGTGCCCGCGTCGCCGAGCGCCGCCGCCGGATGCCGCTGGGCGGGCGCGGCGTCGTCGTCCGCGACCTCGGCGGGCCGCCGCTGGCCGAGCTCGCGCTCGAGCGCCCGCGGTCCGCCGCGCTGCTCGGCTGGTCGCCCGACGGCGCGCGGCTCGCCGCCGGGCGCGGCATGCCCGAGGGCGGGATCGAGGTCGTCACCTTCGACCTGGCCACCGGGGCCCTGCGCCTGCTCAACGGCGGCGGCAGCGCCGACGCGCTGGGCTGGTCCGCGCAGGGGGACCGGATCGCCATCTTCATGGAGGACGAGCTGCGCGTCTTCGACGTGGAGGGCAACCTGCAGGTGGCGGCCGCGCCCGGCGCACGGGCCGACGGCGGCCTGGCGTGGTCGCCGGACGGCACTCAGATCGCGTTCAGCGCCCGCCGCGGCACGGGCGTCAGCCACTACGTCGTCGCCGTCCAGGAGGGCGCGGCGCCGCGCCTGCTCTTCGCCACGCCGTCGCCGTCGTCGACCCCGCTCGCCTGGTCGCCCGACGGCACGCGCCTGGCCGTCGGCGGCGGCTAGCCCATCACCGCGCGCTCGACCGCGGGGAGCGTGGGCTCGCACGGCACGACCGCCTCGGCCTGGTCGAGCGCGGTCTGGGGATCCTTCAGTCCGTGGCCGGTGAGCACGCAGGCGACCCGCTCGGCACCGTCGGCGCCGTACTTCAACAGCCCGGCGACCGACGCCGCGCTCGCCGGCTCGCAGAAGACGCCCTCGCGCGCGGCGAGCAGGCGGTACGCGTCGAGGATCTCGTCGTCGCTGACGGCGCGGATCTCGCCGCGCGACTCCGTCATCGCCGCCATCGCCTCCTCCCACCGGGCCGGGTTGCCGATGCGGATCGCGCTGGCGACCGTCTCCGGCTTCTCGAAGACGCGGCCCTCGACCAGCGGCGCCGCGCCCTCGGCCTGGAAGCCGAACAGGCGCGGCGACGCGCCCGCCTCCCTGAAGCCCTTCCAGTAGGCGGTGACGTTGCCCGCGTTGCCGACCGGGATGCACAGCAGGTCGAGCGAGTCGAGGTCGTCGAGCAGCTCGAACGCGGCGGTCTTCTGCCCCTCGAGCCGGAAGGCGTTGACGCTGTTGACGAGCGCGATCGGGTGGCGCTCGACCAGCTCGCGGACGAGCTTCAGCGCCTGGTCGAAGTTGCCGCGCAGCGCGATCACGCGCGCGCCGTGCATGAGCGCCTGGGCGAGCTTGCCGGTGGCGATCTTCCCCTCGGGGACGATCACCGCGCCGGTCAGCCCCGCCTTGGCCGCGTAGGCCGCCGCGCTCGCGGCGGTGTTGCCGGTCGAGGCGCAGATCACGGCCTCCGCGCCCTCGCGCACGGCGGCGCTCACGGCGCACGTCATCCCGCGGTCCTTGAACGAGCCCGTGGGGTTGGCGCCCTCGATCTTCAGCCACACCTCGGCCCCGACGCGCTCCGACAGGAACGGGGCGTGGACGGCGGGCGTCGACCCCTCGCCGAGGCTGACCACAGGGTCGTCCTCGGCGAAGGGCAGACGATCGCGATAGCGCTCGATGAGGCCGGGCATCCGCCCGGGAGCCTATGCGGCGGCGGGATTCCTCAGCCGCGAGGGGACGACGGCGAGGATGCGCCGGCGCAGCGACGGCTCGGCGTCGACCGCGCGCAGGGCGTTGCTCCGGACGCGCAGGTAGGAGAGCAGCTGCGCGGTGGGCCGGAACGGGTCGGAGACGGCGTGGCCGTCGCTCAGCGACAGCGCGGCGGCCGGGCGGCCGTCGATCTCGCCGATGAGGACCGGCGGCTGGGGCGCGCGGCTGGAGTCGAGCGCGGCCAGCCGGCGGATGGCGTCGCCGTCGTCGTAGGTGGCGTGGCGTAGGACGTAGTGGGCGGGATGCAGCATGTCGGGGCTCCTGGGGGGTCTCGGGGGGTGACGTCATGGTGCACCGCCCAGCCCCTCCCGACCATGGGGGATCCCCTACGTGAACTCCTCCTCGATCACCCGGATCGCGCGCGGCGCGGCGCGCACGAAGTCCAGGCGCGAGATGAGCTCGCGGGCGGCGAAGAACTTCGACTCGAGCAGCGGGTGGACGACCATCGTCAGCCGCGCCTTCTCCCCGAGCCCCTTCTGGACGACCGACTTGATCGAGGCGCCCTGCAGGCCGAGGATCTGCGCGACCTGGGCCAGCACGCCAGGGCGGTCGGCGACCTCGAGGTGCAGGTAGAACGCCGACTCGACGTCGTCGGCGATCTCCAGGCGCTGCGTCGTCTCGGGGGTCGAGGCCGGCGGGATCATCGCGCTGATCACGTCGCCCAGCACCGCGCTCGCGGTCTGCGGCCCGCCGGCGCCGGGCCCCGACATCGTGATCTCGGTGATGGCCTGCGACTCCACCGTGACGGCGTTGTACGGGCCGTGCACCGACGCGAGCGGGTGGCCGGCGTAGAGGAAGGCCGGGTGCACACGCACGCTCAGCTTGCCGTCGACCCGCTCGGCCGTCCCGATGAGCTTCAGCCCGAGGCCGAGGTCGCGGGCGTACTCGAGGTCGTCCGCGGTCAGGTGCTCGATGCCCTCGTAGGGCACCTGCGAGAGCGAGACCGGCGTGTCGAACGCCAGCCGGGCGAGGATCGCCATCTTCGCCGCGGCGTCCTTGCCGGTGACGTCGTCGGTCGGGTCGGCCTCCGCGTAGCCGAGCCGCTGCGCGTCGGCCAGCGCGTCGGCGTACGACGCGCCGGTGCGGGCCATCTCGGTGAGGATGTAGTTCGTCGTGCCGTTGACGATGCCGTGCACGCGCTCGACCTCGGCCGCGGCGAGCGACTCCTGCAGGACGCGGATGACGGGCACGACGCCGGCGACCGCGGCCTCGAAGCGCAGCTGCACCCCGCGGGCGCGCGCCTCGGCCCACAGCTCCTCGCCGTGCTCGGCCAGCAGCTGCTTGTTGGCGGTCACGACGTGCTTGCCGGCCCGCATCGCGCGCAGGACGTAGTCGCGTGCCGGGTCGAGGCCGCCGATCAGCTCGACGACGAGGTCGCTCGAGGCGAGGATCTCGTCGAAGTCGCCGCGGCTGCGGGTCAGGACGGCGGAGATCTCGGGGCGCAGGCCGGTGACGTGCGCGATCTGCTCGGCGCGCTGGGGCAGCAGCTCGGCGAAGGCGCCGCCGACCGTGCCGTGGCCGAGCAGGCCGATGCGGAACGGGCGCTCGCTCACTGGTCGCGGGCGAGCAGGTCGTCGTAGGTCTCGCGGCGCACGACCACGCGGGCGTCGCCGTCGCGGCAGAAGATGACCGGCGGGCGCGGCTGGCCGTTGTAGTTGTTGGCCATCGAGTGGCCGTAGCCGCCGGTCGCGGGCGTCACGACAACCTCGCCGGGCGCCGGGTCGCGCAGGTCGGCGCCTCCGATCAGGACGTCGCCGGACTCGCAGTGCTTGCCGACGAGGTGGCAGTGCGTCCCGTGGCCGAAGCGGTCGGCGATCTCCGCCTCGTAGCGCGCGCCGTAGAGCATCGGGCGCAGGTTGTCCGACATGCCGCCGTCGACGCCGACCCACGTCGAGACGTTGTGCTTGACCGACTGGACCGTGTAGAGCGTGACGCAGCCGTTGCCGACGAGCGCGCGGCCGGGCTCGTCCATGATCGTGATGTCGGTGCCGAAGTGCTCGTGGACGGCCTCGACCTTCGCGCGGGCGTAGTCGGCGATCCGCGGGGGCTCCTGCTCGCGGGTGTACGCGACGCCGAGGCCGCCGCCCAGGTTGACGGTCGAGAACTCCCCGAGCGTGGCCATCGCGGCGACCGCGAGGCGGAACGGCTGGAGCGCGAGCAGCTGCGAGCCGATGTGCGCGTGAAGACCGGTGAGGTCGAGGTGCTGGGCGCGCTCGATCCGGTCGATGGCGTCGCGCGCGTCGTCGAGGCCGAAGCCGAACTTCGAGTCGGCCTGGCCGGTGGAGATCGCGGCGTGCGTGTCTCCGGCGACGTCCGGCGTGATGCGGATCTGCACGGTCTGCGTGCCGGTCGCCAGCCGCTCGAGCTTCTCGATGTCGTCGAAGTTGTCGATGACGACGTCGCCGATCCCCGCCTCGAGCGCCTCGGCGATCTCCGCGTCGCTCTTGGCGTTGCCGTGGAGGTGGATGCGGGCCGGGTCGACGCCGGCGCGCAGCGCGAGGGCCAGCTCGCCGCCGCTGGCCACGTCGCACCCGAGCCCCTCCTCGGCGAAGAGCCGCAGCACCGCGGTGCACGGGAACGCCTTCGTCGCGAAGACGAGCTCGACCCGATCGTGCAGCGCCTCGAAGGCCTCCTTGAACCAGCGGGCGCGCTGGCGCAGGTCGTCCTCGGCCACGACGTAGGCGGGCGTGCCGTGCTCGGCGGCGAGCTCGATGACGTCGCAACCGCCGACGTGCAGGCGGCCGCGCTCGTCCAGGTACGAGCCGATCGGGTAGACGTGCGAGAGCTGCTGGGTCATGACGGCCACGGCGGCGCAGAGAGTATGCCCTCCGGAACCTGGCGCACCGTCTCAGCCGATCCGCCCGAGCTCGGGCGCGTCGACGGGCTGTCCTACGCGCTGTTCACCCCGCCCGAGGGCGCCTCCGCGGGCGGGGTGGTGATCCTCCACGGCGCCGACTCGGTGAAGGAGAGCCACTTCGACTTCGCCCGCAAGCTCAAGGCGCACGGCGTGGCGGCGGTGTGCTTCGACGCCCGCGGGCACGGCGAGAGCGACGGCGCGCTGGGGGCGGGCGCCCTGGAGGACGTCGCGGCGGTGGCCTCCGTGCTGCCCCCGGGCCCGGTCGGGCTGCGCGGCTCGTCGATGGGCGGCTGGATGGCGCTCGCCGCCGCCGAGCGCGTCGGCGCGGCCGCCGTGGTGTCGATCTGCCCGGCCACCTCCGCCGGGCTCCTGCGCGGGGTCCAGGAGCAGCGCTTCGCGTTCGAGGCCGACGTCGACGGCCTCGGGCTCGTGCTGGCCGGCGTCGACCTCGAGGTCGCCGCGCACGACCTCGGCGAGCGGCTGCTGCTCCTGCACGCCGAGGGCGACGAGATCGTGCCGGTGGAGCACTCGCGCCGCCTCCACGCCGCCGCGGCGGGCAGCCGCTACGTCGAGGCCCCGGGCGGCCACCACCGCTCGATCCAGCACGACGACGAGTACCAGGCCCTCGCGGTGCGGTTCCTCGCCCAGCGCCTCTCCCCCTGACCCGTTTACCGCGCGGCTACCGGCGGCCAACCGCAGCCCGCTGGACTGCGCGGCATGCACCGCCTCCTCTTTCTCCTCCTCGCCCTCCTCGCGCTGCCCGCGACCGCTCTCGCGGAGCCACGGCTCGACGGCGAGTTCCCGGTCGACAGCAAGCCCGCCCAGCTCACGCTCGGGCCGGACGGCAACGTGTGGTTCGTCACCGACAGCGACGAGATCGGCCGCATCACGCCCGACGGGACCGTGTCCGACGACTTCCCCCACGGGATGAGCGGAGCAGCTCGGGACATCACCGCCGGAGGCGGCCGCCTGTGGCTGTCCCAGGACGACTCAGTCATCGCGATCGACCCCGCGGACCCCGAGAACCCCGAGATCCACAGCATCAACGAGATCGGGACGGCGCGCGGCGTCGCTCGCGAGGCCGACGGCGATCTGTGGGTCGTCGACGACTTCGAGGGGACCGTCGTCGAGGTGTCGGCCGACGGGCAGTTCAAGCGCGAGCTTCCCGGCAAGGAGGTCAAGGGCGTCAAGCCGTCGGGCCGCGACATCGTCGTCGGCGGCGACGGGAAGCTCTACTGGGCGGACTTCAACGGCCCGTCGATCCAGGTCACCGATCCGGTCGCCGGGACGACGAAGGCGCTCGAGCTCACGGGCGGCAACCCGCAGGAGCTGGCCGTGGGGCCGGACGGCCAGGTCTGGTTCTCGAGCCCGAACAGCATCGTCGGGCGGATCGCGCCCGACGGCACGGTCGACGAGACGACGAACACGAACCGGGACGGCTTCGGCGCGGTCTTCGCCAACGACGACGCGTACTGGTTCGCCGAGCTGACGACGGGCACGCTGGGACGCCTCACGCCCGGCGGCGAGCTGACGCACCCGATCGACCTGGGCGCGACGTCGAAGCCGCGGCACATCACGAAGGGCGCGGGCGACACGCTCTGGGTGAGCCTCGAGGAGATGGGCAAGGAGCGCATCGCCCGCATCACCGGCGTCAGCGCGCCGGAGCCGCTCCCCGAGGATCCCGGCCCGGTCGCCG
>DASVRH010000185.1:0-20563 GCA_036388715.1 Solirubrobacteraceae bacterium
CGCTATCACCCCGGGGGTTCTCGCCGGCGACGGCGGGTACCGCCTCGCGGAGGGTGCCGCGACCCCGAACTTCGGCGACGCGCTGCTCGACGTCGCGCAGGTGATCGTCTCGCTGTCCCCCGAAGGCGCGCCGTTCTCCTCGCTCGGCGAGACGGTGCGCCTGATCGTGCGGGTCCTCGGGCCGGTCCTGCTCGGCCTCACGCTGCTCTCGCTGCGCGGGCGGGTGAAGCGCTAGCCGCCGAAGGCGGTCTCTTCGGCGCGCTCGGCGAGCTGGATCACGCCGTCGCCGAACTGCTTGAGGAACGGGTCGTCGGTGGTTCCGCTGACGGCCCGTTTGTAGTTGCCCTCCATGAAGACGATCGACTTCCAGAGCGCCAGCGTCTGGTACCAGCGGATGTCGGTCATCGACCGCCCGCTGGCCTCCTCGTAGCGCGCCACGAGGTCGGCGCGCGAGGGGAAGCCCTCCTGCCGCGTGACGGCCGACAGCTCGAACATCCCGAGCGGGGGGTCGTCGCGGTCGACCCACAGCGTGCAGAGGTAGCCGAGGTCGGCGAGCGGGTCGCCGATCGTCGCCATCTCCCAGTCGAAGATGGCGTTCAGCCGGGCGGGGGAGGAGGCGGCGAACATCACGTTTCCCAGGCGGTAGTCGCCGTGCACGATCGTGGCCGATCCGCTCTCGGGCAGGTTGTCGCGTAGCCACGCGCCGACCTTCTCGACGGCGGGGATGTCGCGCGTCTTGTTGTGGTCCCACAGCCCGCCGAAGCGCCGCAGCTGGCGCTCGAGGTAGCCGGTCGGCTTGCCGAAGCCCTCCAGCCCGCACGCCTCCCAGTCGACGGCGTGGATCTCGACGAGCCCGTCGACGAGCTCCTCGCCCATCCGCCGCTTCTCCTCCGGTGCGTCGAGCGGCGCGGGGACCTCGCTGGTGACGACGTGGCCCTCGACCTTCTCCATCACGTAGAACGGCGCGCCGATGACCGCCTCGTCGTCGCACGCGGCGAGGACCTCCGGCACACGCGCCTGGCCGGCCGTCGCGCGGAGCACGCGCGCCTCGCGCATGACGTCGTGCGCGCTCGGCGGCAGCGGGCCGCGCGGCGGGCGGCGGATGACCGCCTCCCAGTCGCCGCGGCGGATCACGAAGGTGACGTTCGAGTGGCCCTCGCCGACCGGCTCGACCTCGATGGCGCCGGCGCCGAGCCCGCGCTCGTCGAGGAAGGCCGCGAGCGGCTCGGTGACCAGCAGCGGCTCGCGCTCGTTGCCCTGCGCGGCCTCGAACGTCTCGACGACGTCGTCGGGGGCGATCGTGTGCATCAGGCGAGGTCTCCCGCGGCCACCTTCGTCGAGCCCTCCGTCATCGCCGCCTTGAACAGGTCGCGCGCGATGACCATCCGGTGCACCTCGCTGGCGCCGTCGTAGATGCGCGCGGCGCGCGCGTCCTGGTAGATCCGCGCGATCGGCAGGTCCATCGCGATGCCGGCCGCGCCGTGGATCTGCACCGCGCGGTCGACGACGCGGCCGAACGCCTCGGAGACGAACGTCTTCGTCATCGCGACCTCCTGGCGGTGCGGGAGCCCGCGCTCGACCTTCCACGCGGTGTGCAGCACCATCAGCCGGCTCGCGTAGAGGTCCATGGCGGAGTCGGCCATCATGAACTGGAGGCCCTGATGGCGCGCGAGCTCCTTGCCGAACGCCTTGCGCTCGAGCAGCCGCTTGGCACTGAGGTCGAGCGCGCGCTGGGCCGCGCCGATCCAGCGCATCGCGTGCGCGAGCCGCCCGCCGGCCAGGCGCTTCTGCGCGATGACGAAGCCCTCGCCCTCCGTGCCGAGCAGGTTGCCGGCGGGGACGCGGACGTCCTCGAGCGCGATCTCCGGGTGGCCGCCGGGCGAGTGCGAGCCCATCCACTCCGGGTGGCGCACGATGCGCCAGCCGGGCGTGTCGGTGGGGACGAGGATGAGCGAGTAGTTGCGGTGGCCGGCGGCCTCGTCGGACCCCGTCTTGGCGACGACGATCGCGAACGCCGCGCCCTCCGCGCCCGTGATGCACCACTTCGTCCCGTTGAGGACCCACTCGTCGCCGTCGCGGACCGCCGTCGTCTCGAGGTTCGTGGGGTCCGACGAGGCGACGTCCGGCTCGGTCATCGCGAAGCACGAGCGGATCGTGCCCTCGGCGAGCGGGCGCAGGAAGCGCTCCTTCTGCTCGTCGTTCGCGGCGATGAGCAGCGTGTGCATGTTGCCCTCGTCGGGCGCCATCGCGTTGAGGCCCAGCGCGGCGAGCGGGGCGGCGCCGAGCTCCTGCGAGATCAGGCTCATTCCGAGCACGCCGATCCCGAGTCCGCCCCACTCCTCGGGCAGGTGGGGCGTGTAGATGCCGCGCTCGCGCTCGCGCGCGCGGTCGCGCAGGCGGTCGACGACGTGCCAGCTCTTCAGCACGTCGGTGGGGTCCTCGATCTCGGCCTCGGCGGGCAGCGCCTCCTCCTCGATGTAGGCGCGCACGCGGCCGAGGAGGTCCTGGAGATCGGCCGGGATGGTGAAGTCGATCGTGCCGGTCGCGGTCAGCGTCATGACGGCGCGCAGTGTCCCACGACCGCAACCTTTCCCGTCGTACGCTGTCTGATCATCCAGAGGCGCCGCTCCCGGCCCGCGCGTCTCGTCCTCTCTCCCGTGCTCGCTCGTCTCACAGCCCTCTGTGCGCTCATCGCCGTGCTCGTGCTCGGCGCGGCGGCGCCCGCCTCGGCCGCCCGGTCGCAGCCGCTCTACTTCGACGCGCCCGAGCTGCGCGACCCGGGCCAGCGCGGCGCCGTCCTCGACGAGCTGCAGTCGCTCGGCGTGCGCGCGGTGCGGCTCGTCGTCTACTGGCAGGACGTCGCGCCCGATCCGGAGCGCAACAACCCGCCGGCCGTGGACCTGAGCGACCCCGCGGCCTACAACTGGGGCGCCTACGACGAGGCGGTCGTCGCGGCACGCGACCGCGGCTTCGACATCCTCGTCACGCTGACGACGCCCGGCCCGCGGTGGGCGATGAAGGCGCGCACCGATCGCGTCACGCGCCCGTCGCCCGAGCAGTTCCGCCGCTTCGCCGAGGCGGCCGGGCGCCGGTGGGGCGACCGCGTCGGCGCGTGGGCGGCGATCAACGAGGCCAACCATCCCGACTTCCTCGGGCCGCAGTACAGCCGCGGGGGCCGGCCGCTCTCGCCGCGGATCTACCGCGGGCTCTTCCAGGCGATGGACAAGGGGCTCGAGGCGAGCGGCAACGGCGGCGACACGCTGCTGATGGGGGAGACCGCGCCGCGCGGCACCGGCAAGGTCGTGCACCCGATCACCTTCCTGCGCGGCGCGCTGTGCCTGAGCTCGAAGTGGAAGAAGTCGTCGAAGTGCGGGCGCCTCGACGTCGACGGCTGGGCGCACCATCCCTACACGACGAAGGTCGGTCCGTGGTTCCGGCCGCCGTCGCCGAACGACGTGACGATCGGGGTGCTTCCGCGGCTGACGCGCGCGCTCGACCGGGCCACCCGCGCCGGCGCCTTCACGCGGCGCTCGAAGATGCCGCTGTGGCTGACCGAGTTCGGGATCCAGTCGACGCCGGACCGTTACTTCGGCGTGTCGCTGGCCAAGCAGGTCGAGTTCCGCGCCATCGCCGAGCGGATGGCGTGGTCGAACCCGCGCGTGCGCGCGTTCTCGCAGTACCTGATGCGCGACGACCGGCCGGTCGAGGGCCAGACGGGGCGCTCGCGCTACGGCGGCTTCGAGTCGGGCCTGCGGTTCTCGACGGGGCGCGAGAAGCCGGCGCTCAGCGGCTTCCGGCTCGCGCTGTCCGTGCTGCGGCAGGGGCGCTCGCGCGTGTCGGTCTGGGGCGTCGTGCGGCCGGCGGGCGAGCCGGTCACCGCGGAGGTCTGGCGTCAGGACCGCAACGGGCGCGGCAGCTTCCGGCGGCTGAAGACGGTCCGGACCGACCGCCGCGGCTACCTCACCTTCCGCTCCGCGTACCGCAAGGGCCGCCGCTACCAGCTGCGCTGGAACGGCGAGTCCGGCTACCCCGTGCGGATCTACAAGCGCCCCTGAACCTCGCTCCGGCTCGGAGCGTAGAGCGTGCCGTGAGACGCCTCCTCTTCCCCGCGGCCGGCCTCGCCGGCCTCGCGCTGGCCGTCGTGCCCGCGCTCGCCGCCGACCAGACCGTGACGACCGACGGCAACCGCTTCGAGCCGGACGAGGTGGCCGTCCAGCCCGGCAACAAGATCACGATCCACAACGGCGACACGGGCAACCACGACCTGTACTGGGACGACGGGGCGCCCGGCCATCCGGGCGCGTCGAAGGGGAGCGTCGGGGACAGCACGGACTGGTCCACCGAGCGGACGTTCGGCGACGCCGACAACGACAAGTCGTTCCGCTACTACTGCTCGATCCACGGCGGGCCGGACGGCAGCGGCATGTCGGGGATCGTCTACGTCAACAGCGCCGGGACCGTCCCCACCGATCCCGGCGGCGGGGGAGGCGGCACGACGACGACGGGCGGTGGCGGCGGCACGACGACGACGTCCACGACGCCCCCGCCCGGCGGCACCTCGACCACGCCGCCGCCCGGGGGGACGACGACCGGGACCACGACCACGCCGCCGCCCGGCGCCGACAGCACCCCGCCGCGGGTCAGCGGCGCGCGGGCGCGGGCGACGAAGCGCGGGCTGCGCCTCGTGCTGACGCTGAGCGAGCCGGCCGACGTCACGGTGCGGGTCCTGCGCCGCGGGCGGCGCGTCGCGCGGCGGACGTTCGCGGTCGGCGAGAGCGGCCAGGCCGTGCTGCGGATCCGGCGCAAGCTCAAGCGCGGGCGCTACAGCGTGAGGCTCTCGCTGATCGACGCGGCCGGCAACCGGTCGTCGCGCAGGCTCGCCGCCCGCGTGCGGTAGTCGCCGCCGCGCCCTCGCCGCCACCCTGCGACCATCCGCGGCCGTGAGCGCCGAGCAGATCGTCGTCCTCATCCTGATCGTGGCCGCCTTCGTCGCGGGGTGGGTCGCGCGCGGGGGTGGCGACGGGGAGGAGGAGGCCGCGGAAGAGGCCGGCGCCGCGCCGCCGCTCGCGTCCGCGGCGATCTCGCCGGCCGCCCCGGCGCTCGCGCCGACGACCGTTGCGCCCGCCTCCGGCGACGCTCGCAAGGGCCGCCGCGGCCGCGCCGCCCCGCGCGCCGATCCCGTCGCCGACGCCGCCCGGGCGCTCACGCTCGCCGCCGCCGCGTACGAGAAGGCCGTCGACCGCTGGCTCGACGAGCGCGACGAGATCACCCCCGCGGGGCGCGCGGCGGTCGGCGAGGTCGAGCGGGCGGCGCAGCGACTCGACACCGCGACCGCGCGGCTCGACGAGACCGACCACCCGCTGGCCGACGCCGCGTGGGACGCGCTCGACGCGCTGCGCGACGCCGTCCGCCACCTCGACGCCTTCCGCGCCGGCCACGCGCTCGACGGCACGACGAGCACGGCGCTGGACCGCATCGAGGACGAGCTCGAAAGGGCGCGCGCCGCGTTCGAGGGCGGCGCCGCCTAGGCTGCCCGGCTGTGTCCCAGCAGCTCTGGCTCCTGCGCCACGGCGAGGCCGAGCCGCACGACGCGGCTCCCGACGACGACCGCGAGCTCACCGAGCGCGGGCGCGACCAGTCGGTCTCCGCCGGCCTCGCCCTCGCCGCGCTCGGCATCACGTTCCAGCTCGTCTTCACGAGCCCGAAGGTCCGCGCGGCGCAGACGGCCGAGCTGGCCTGCGACCACCTCGGCCTCGAGCCGATGGAGCACGAGCCGCTGCGGCAGGGCTTCGACGCCGACGAGGCGGTCACGCTGCTGCACGCCGCCGGCGACGACCGGCGGATCCTCGTCGTCGGTCACGAGCCCGACTTCTCGCAGGTCGTCCACGACCTCACCGGCGCGCGCATCGACCTGAAGAAGGGCGGCGTGGCCGCCGTGCGCCTCGACGGCGGCAGCGCGGAGTTGATCGCGCTGCTCCGCCCGCGCGAGCTCGACCGCATCAGCGGCCGCGACTGAGCGCGGGCGGAGAGCCCTACCGGCCGTCTACCAGCCGAGCACGCGCTCGAGCCCGGCGCCGGACTGCGCGACCGCGCGTTCGTCGCGATCGCCGTTGAAGTCCGGCCTCCGCCGCTCCTCGGTCGGGCGGCCGTCCTTCGCCTGGTCCTGCTGCTCCTCCGCGAAGCCCTCGCGGGACTCCTCGTAGAGGTCGATCGGGGCGCTGTGTGTCGTCGCCATGTCGTCCTCCTTCCGTGCGTTGCTTGCGGGGTCTGGTCTGGCTTGCCCGACTCTCGACGACGTATTCACCCGATTCGTAACCTCTTCCCGAATGCCCGAGCTTCCGGAGGTCGAGATCACCGCCCGGCGCCTTGGCGCTGCCGTGCGCGGGGTGGAGATCGAGTCGGCCATGGCGCCAGGGATCAACGCGCTGAAGACGTTCGACCCGCCGCTCAACGCGCTCGAGGGGCGGGCGATCAGCGACATCCGGCGGATCGGCAAGAACGTCGTCATCGACGTGGCCGGCGAGCTGCACGTCCTCTTGCACCTGATGAGCGCCGGCCGTCTCCAGCTCTACGACACGCGCGCGTCGATCCGCGACCGCACGTCGCGCCTGCTGCTGCGCCTCGCCGACGGCCGCGAGCTGCGCATGCGCGAGTTCGGCAAGAAGCAGGCGGCGTGGGTGAAGGTGCTGCGGACCGAGGACCTCATGGCCGACGAGCAGGTGGCCAAGCTCGGGCCCGAGGCGTGGCCGGACCCGCCCGAGGACCTGCGCCCGCTCCTCGACGCCGCCCGCCCGCTGCACTCGCTGCTGCGCGACCAGCGCGTGATCGCCGGCGTCGGCCGCTCGTGGGTCGACGAGATCCTGTGGACCGCGCGCCTCTCGCCGTTCAAGCGCGGCGACGACCTCGACGAGGAGGACGCCGCCGCGCTGCGCGCTGCGATCCTCGAGGTCCTCGGCGGCGCGCTCGACCACTACGAGCGCGTCGTCGAGCTGCCGATCCCCGACAAGCTCCCGCTGCCGCTCCAGGTCCACCGCCACCACGGCGAGCCCTGCCCGCGCTGCGGGACGACGATCGAGGCCGTCCACTACGAGAGCTACGTCATGTGTTACTGCCCGGAGGAGCAGACGGCCGGCAAGGTCCTCAAGGACCGCCGCCTGTCGCGTCTGCTGAAGTGACGCGGATGATCGAGACCGGCCAGCAGGCACCCGACTTCACGCTGCCGAACCAGGACGGCGAGGACGTCTCGCTCTCGAGCCTCCGCGGCCGGCGCGTCGTCCTCTACTTCTACCCGAAGGCCGATACGCCCGGGTGCACAACCCAGGCGTGCGGCATCCGCGACCGTGGCGGCGAGTACGACGCCGCCGGAGCGGTCGTCCTGGGCGTCTCGCCCGACCCGGTCAAGGACGTCAAGAAGTTCCACGACAAGCAGTCGCTGAACTTCACGCTGCTCGCCGACGAGGATCACGCCGTCTGCGACCTCTACGGCGTCTGGGGCGAGAAGTCGATGTACGGCAAGACGTACTGGGGCGCGCAGCGCGCGACGTTCATCATCGACGAGGAGGGCGTCGTCGTGCACGTCATCCCGAAGGCCTCGCCGAAGACGCACGACGACGAGGTCCTGGGAGTGCTCGCGGGGGTTTAGGGGTCGCAGGGGGAATCCCCCGATGCCGCGATCGCGGCGCGGCGTGAAGGTGGTGCCCATGACCCGCCTGCTGACGCTCACCCTGCTCGCCCTGGCCGCGCTCGCCGCGCCCGCCTCGGCCGACACCTACCGGACCATCGACTACGCCGTGACGATCGACGGGACGGCCAACTACAACCGCGCGGACGTCGACGAAGGAACCACCGCGCAGCACGACGTCGCGCTCGAGTTCCAGACCAAGGTCCCGAGCATGCGCTTCGTGGACGACGTCGCCGAGGACTCCAAGGGCGCGCTCGGCACGGCCGCGGTCACCCACGGCCACTACGTCATTACGGGCGAGACCGGCACCCAGGTGCACTGCGGCTCGCACACGGTGGGCGACACCACCGGCGGCGGGTTCGACGCGACGTGGAGCCAGGACGCCACGACGTTCGCGACCCGCGTGCTCGACTCGGTCAAGGTCGACGTCGGCTGCGGCGGTCAGATGCCCGACTGGAGCCTGCAGATGGGCTCGGGCGGCCAGCCGGTCGGCGTCGGGATCTTCGACGGCTCGTTCACGCTCCCGCACTCGCGGATCGGCGAGGCCACGATGACCTTCCCGCTGTCCGGCGAGGTCACCGGCGCCGAGTGCCCGTTCAACCACTTCAACACGGCGCTGTGCTCGCTGACCTGGGACGCCGTCGTCACCTTCGTCCGCATCGGCGAGGGCGAGATCGACACGGAGGAGGACCTGCTCGTTCCCATCGTGCCGCCCGACCCCGGCGCCGCGCCGACGCCCCCGCCGGCCGACCCGGGCCAGCCCGTCGTCCCCGGCGACGACCTGCTCGTCCCGATCTCCGCCAAGCCGCGCCTGGCCGACAACCTGTCGAGCGCCGGCCTGCCGTTCCAGTGCGCCGACGCGTGCAAGGGCACGCTGACGGCGACCGCGAAGGGCAAGACGCTCGCGAAGGCGCCGGTCAAGGCCGTCGCGGGGAAGACCGTCACCGCCAAGGTGCGCTTCGACAAGCGCGATCGCAAGGCGATCCGCCGCGCGAAGGCCGTGAAGCTCACGCTCAAGGTCAAGGGCGGCGGGCGGACGATGCGCCGGTCGGTCACGCTGCGCGCGCGCTGAGCCCGACACGGCGGGTGTAGGCTGGCCGGGTGCCGCACGGACGCGCACTCGGCCTCGCCCTCCTCCTCGCCGCCCTGCTGGCGCCGGCGACGGCTTCCGCCGAGGAGAAGCTGCTGACGCTCTACTCGCCGGCGATCCAGACGCAGCCCTACGTGCACGACACGCACAACGTGCCGCTGCGCGCGAACGGCCTCGAGGCCCCGGCCGAGCCCGGCTACGTCACCGGCGTCAAGGAGCAGGTGCTCGTCGACTCGAAGGACCCCGAGGCCGAGCCGCTCAACAACGCGAAGTTCATGATCCACCACTTCCTCTTCTGGGCGCCGGGCCGGCTCGACCAGGCGCCGGGGAGCTGCTGGGGGCAGTCCGGCTTCGTCGCCGGCCGCGGGGAGGAGCACCCCGACGGGCAGTTCGGCGAGTTCACCTCGCCGGAGATCCGCGCGCGCTACGGCATCACGAACCGCACGGCGCAGGGCACCGCGCCGGACTGGCGGCTGACGGCGATGGTCATGAACCACGTCAAGCGCCCGAAGAAGGTCTTCGTCCGGCTGCGCATCTGGTACACGACCGAGCCGCGCGAGCCCATCTCGCCCGTCGTCGTGGCCAACTGCAGGCACCTCGGCAACGCGATGGCCTACGACGTCCCCGGCGACGGCGGGCCGAGCTCGGAGTACGTCGACCAGTCCACGTGGACGGTGCCCGCGGGGCTGCGCGGCCGGATCCTCGGCGCGGCGTCGCACCAGCACGGCGGGGGCAAGTACCAGACGCTCTCGAGCGTCACGTGCGACCGCCCGCTGTTCAAGGCCGATGTCTACCACGCGCCGCCGGGCCACATCTACAACACGATCCGCCCGATCCTCCACGAGCCCGGGCCGATCGCGAACGGCACGTTCCGCACGGCGGAGGGGATCCCGATCACGCCCGGCGAGGTGCTCCATCGCCGCGCCGTGCACGACAACGCGAACCTCCACGTCGCCTCGATGGGCTTCTGGGTGCTCATGGTCGCGCCCGACGAGACCGCGCAGCCGTGCGGCCCGATGCCGGGCGACCTGCGCGAGATCACGCGGCCGGAGCGCTTCGACCCGACGCCCAACTACCGGCTGAAGGTGCCGCAGCTCGCCCCGCCGCGGCCGACGGCGTTCCGCGCGTTCACCGGCGCGCCGCTGATGATCGACGACGCGAACTTCCGCCGCGGGCGGGTCCGCGCCCGCGTCGGCACGCCGATCACCTGGCGCATCCAGGGCAGCCTGCCCCACACGGTGACCGTCGCCAACGGGCCGATCGGGTTCTCGTCGCTGTACTCCGGCGTCGCGAACGGCAGCTACACGTTCACGCCGCGCAAGCGCGGCACGTACCGGCTCACCTGCCTGATCCACCCGACGCGGATGGGTCAGACGCTCGTCGTGAAGTAGTGGTCCGCGCGGCGACGCCGGCGGACGCGCCGCTCCTGGCGCGCATGCTGCACGACTTCAACACGGAGTTCGGCGAGCCCTCGCCGGAGGTCGAGGTGCTGGCGCGGCGGCTCGAGAGCCTGCTCGCGCGCGACGACGTCGCGGCGCTGCTCGCGGGGGAGGAGGGCCTCGCGCTGCTCACGTTCCGCCCGACCGTCTGGGACGAGGGGCCGGTCGCGCTGCTCGAGGAGCTCTACGTCGTGCCGGACCGCAGGGGGCAGGGAATCGGCGGCGAGCTGATCGAGCACGCGTTCGCCGTCTCGCGCGAGCGGGGCGCCGAGACGTTCCAGGTCAACGTGGACGAGCCCGACGTCGACGCGCAGCGCTTCTACGAGGCGCACGGCGTCTCCGCGACGGTCGACGGCGAGCGCGCGTTCTACTTCGAGCGCCGGCTCTAGCCCTCCCACCAGCCGGGCAGCATCTCCGCGTCCTTGTTGTCGGTGTACGGCGCGCCGAAGGCCAGGATCTCGGCGCCCTCGGGGCCGCTCTCGAACGCGCGTGGGACGGGCCCGGGGACCCGCAGCGCGTCGTAGGCGCGCAGCTCGACGATCTCGCCGTCGACGTTGAACCGGGCGCTGCCCTGCAGCACGACGTAGACCTCCTCCTGCTCGGCGTGGGTGTGACCGAACGGGAAGCGGTGGTTCGGCTCGACGCGGTACAGGCCGACGCCGGACTTCTCGAGCTCGAGCGGCTTGCGGGCGAAGCGCGACTCGAAGCCCTCCAGCCCGAACTTGGGCGCCATGTCCTCGACGTCTTCCACCAGGTTGATGTGCGTGAAGTTCGCCATGGACGGCAGTCCACCACACTGAGGGCCGATGACCAGACCCCGTGCCGCCCTCTCCCTCCTCGCCGCCCTCGCGCTCGCCGGCTGCGGCGCCGACGCCACCGAGCGCTCGGCGCAGCGCGTCTCCGGCACCGTCGCCACCAACCTCGAGGTCCCGTGGGGGATCGCGTTCCTGCCGAACGGCGACGCGCTCGTCAGCCAGCGCGATCGCGGCACGATCGTGCGCATCCCGCGGCGCGGGCGCAAGCGCGTCGTCATGCGCGTCGCCGGCGCCGACTTCGCCACCGGCGAGGGCGGCCTGCTCGGCCTGGCCGTGTCGCCGCGCTACCGCCGCGACCGCTTCGTCTACGCCTACGTCACGACGGCGAGCGACAACCGCATCGTGCGCTTCCGCCTCGGCGGCCGCGTGCGGCCGATCCTCACCGGGATCCCGCGCGGCAACGTCCACGACGGCGGGCGGCTCGCCTTCGGGCCCGACGGGCTGCTCTACGCCGGCACGGGCGACGCGTCGAACTCGCGGCTGGCCCAGCAGCGCGACTCGCTCGCAGGCAAGGTGCTGCGCATGACGCGGACGGGCAAGGTCCCGCGCGGCAACCCGTTCCCCGGCTCGGTCAGTCTGGTCCTACGGGCACCGCAACGTCCAGGGGCTCGCGTTCGACCGCGCCGGCCGGCTGTGGGCGAGCGAGCTGGGCCAGGACCGCTTCGACGAGGTCAACCTCATCCGCAGGGGGCGCAACTACGGCTGGCCGGAGGTCGAGGGCCGCGGCCCGACGCGCAACGGGCGCTTCACGAACCCGAAGGTCACTTGGCGGACCGACGACGCGTCGCCGAGCGGCGTCGCCGTGCGCGGCCGTGCGCTGTTCGTCGCCGCGCTCGGCGGCGAGGCGCTGTGGCGCGTCCCGCTGCGCGGCGCCCGTACGGGCCGCCCGCGTCGCCTGCTCCACGAGCGCCTGGGCCGGCTGCGGACGGTCGTCCGCGCGCCCGGCGGCGCGCTGTGGCTCGCGACCTCCAACCGCGACGGCCGCGGCGCCCCGGAGCGGCAGGACGACAGGATCCTGCGACTGCGGTAGCGCTCCATAATCCGGCCTTGACACGATCCGCACGAGTGGTAGAACAGAGACATCGGAAATAGGCCACCGCGAAGCGGACGGCCAGTCCCGTTCACACGCCCGTTCGTACGGGCGAAGAGCAAGATCCAAGCGCCCTCCTCGACGAGGGCGCTTTCTATTGAATAGCCGCATGCACCTTCGCGCGCTGCCCGGAACCTTCGCCCTCTGCCGCCTCGAGGGCTCGGACTCGCTGCCCGACTGGTTCGCGCTCGCGGCGCCGCTGGCCGGCGCCATCCGCCGCGGCGACGAGCTGAGCCTGGTCGCCCCGGTCGAGATCGTCCCGAGCGGCGTCGTCGCCGAGCACGGCTGGCGAGCGCTCGAGGTCGAGGGCCCGCTCGCGCTCGAGATGACCGGCGTGATGGCGGACCTCGCGGGCGCGCTCGGGCGCGCGAAGATCTCCGTCATGCCGCTGGCCACCTACGACACCGACGTCATCCTCGTCCGCGACGAGCGCCTCGCCGACGCGGCGGCCGCGCTGCGCGACGCCGGCCACACGGTCGACGCATGACCACGATCGCGTACGACCGCGGCGGCAGCGGCGAGCCGCTCGTCCTCATCCACGGCTTCGGGAGCTTCCGCGGCGCGTGGTCGCCGGTCCTCCCGATGCTCGAGGCCGAGCGCGAGGTCATCGCCATCGACCTGCCGGGCTTCGGAGACTCTCCGCCCGACGTCGACCACCCGACGCCCCCGCGGCTGGCCGAGGCGGTGGCGCGCTTGTTGGAGGAGATCGGGGTGGAGAAGCCGCACGTCGCCGGCTTCTCGATGGGCGGCTGGATCGCGCTCGAGCTGAGCAAGCTGGGCGTGGCGCGCAGCGCGTGCGCGATCTGCCCCGCCGGGTTCTGGAACCGGTGGGAGCGGGCGTTCTGCAAGGGCTCGCTGAAGAACACCCGCGCGCAGCTGCAGCTCCTCTCGCCGCTGCTGCCGCGGCTCTTCCAGAGCCCCGCCCTGCGCCGCGCGATGAACCGCCAGTTCCTCGAGCACGCGGAGCGCCTGACGCCTGAGGAGATGGTCGAGACGGCGGAGCGGTTCGCGGGCGCGGCCGGGTTCGACGCCACGGCCGAGGCGCTGCACGAGGGCCACTTCACCGGCGCGCGCGACGTGGCGAGCCCGGCGACCGTGGCGTGGGGCGACAAGGACAAGCTGCTCCTGCCGCGCCAGGCCGAGCGCGCGCGACGGGCGATCCCGCAGGCGCGCCACGTGTGGCTGCCCGGCTGCGGGCACGTCCCGATGGTCGACGCGCCGGAGGTCACCGCGCGCGCGATCCTCACCTCCGCCTGACTAGGCTCGGAGTCGTGACCCCGGGCTTCCCGCTCGCCTCGCTCGGCGACAGCATCGACTCGTTCACCGATGCCGTCGGGTCGTTCTTCGAGAGCCTCGCGAGCATCCAGTGGGTCTCGCTGTTCATCGGCCTGCTGGCCTTCATCGCCTACCTGTCGCTGCGGGCGCGGGCGTTCTTCCACGTGCTGCGTGCGGCGTACCCGACCGAGCGCTTCGAGTTCCGCCGCATCTGGGGCGCCTACATCGCGGCGTACGGGTTCAACGGCGTCGTCCCGGCGCGCGGCGGGGACATCATCAAGCTCTTCCTCACGAAGACCTCGGTGCCGAACTCGTCGTATCCCGCGGTCGGGTCGGCCATGTTCGTGGAGAACGTCTTCGACCTCACGATGGCGGTCTTCATCCTGACCTTCGCGTTCACGCAGGGCGTGTTCCCGAAGCCGCCGGACTTCTCGGAGATCCCGGCCTTCGACCTCCAGTTCTTCGCCTCGCACCCGCGCTTCACGCTGTTCCTGCTCACGGCGCTGATGTTCGGCACGCTCGTCGCGTTCGCGCTGCTCTCCGCGCGCGTGAAGGCGTTCTGGACCCGGGTGCGCCAGGGGCTGACGATCCTGTGGGACCGGCGGCGCTACTTCCGCGAGGTCTGGCTCGTGCAGTTCGCCGGCTGGGTCTTCCGCTTCACGGCGTTCTGGTTCCTGCTCGAGGCGTTCAACGTCGGCGGGTCGGTGAAGAACGTGCTGCTCGTGCTGGGCGTCAACGCGGTGGCGGCGGTGGTGCCGTTCACGCCGGGCGGGGCGGGGGTCCAGCAGGCGCTGCTCGTGAAGGTCTTCGCCGGGACGGCGGCCGGTGCGACGGTCGCCGCGTACTCCGTCGGGCAGCAGATCGCGATCGCCGCGGCGTGCCTCGGCGTGGGCTTCGCGGCGCTCTTCTTCATCTTCCGCTTCCGGTCGTTCAAGGAGGTCATCGCGGCCGGTCGCGCGGACCGCGCGGCGGGCCGGGCGGAGCGGGAAGGAGTCCGGACCGTCGCGTAGAAAGCGCGGTTATGTCCACCGCCGCCGGACTCGGTTCCCTCACGCGCCTGATCAAGGCCCTTCCCACCTCGGTGGCGGCCCCCGTCGCCGCCGCCACCGCCGCCAGCGCGCTGCTCGTCCTCGCCGGCTCGAGCTTCGGCGCGGGCGCCCTGTTCTTCTGCATCCCGGCCGCCGTCGGCGCCCTGCTCGCGGTGCTGCGCTTCGAGGCGCGCCAGCAGGGGCTGAGGCTCCTGTCGCAGCAGGATCCGCTGACGGGCCTCGCCAACCGCCGCGCCTTCCTGCGCGCCCTCGGGCGCCGAGCGTCGGGGCTGGCCCGGACCCGCAAGGGGTTCGCGCTGGCCGTGGTCGACCTCGACGGGTTCAAGAAGGTCAACGACCGCTACGGGCACGCCGCCGGCGACGAGATCCTGCGCGAGATCGCGCGGTCGCTGGAGAAGGCGGTCCGCGACCAGGACACGGTCGCGCGCATGGGCGGCGACGAGTTCTGCATCCTGGCGCCGGAGATCGGGTGGGAGGACGCCGAGCGCCTCGCCGCCCGCCTCGAGCTCGCGGTCAAGAACGCGGTGAGCGGGCTCGACATGCTCGGCGTCAGCGTCGGCTTCGCCGTCTTCCCCGACGAGGGCTGGACGCCCGAGCAGCTGCTCGTCCGCGCCGACGAGGCGGGGATGGAGACGAAGCGGCGCCAGAAGCGCCACCTGCGCGCGGCCTGAGGCCGGCGCTACTGGAGCCCCTCGCGCGCCTCGCGCACGAGGGTGACGGCCTCGGGGAAGACCGTGGCCATGATCGAGCGGATCTGCTCGGCCTGCTGGTCGGGCGTGCCCTGGATGTTCACGCGCTGGATGGCCGCGACGGTCATGTCGACCGCGAGCTTGATCGCGTTGTCGGCCCACGCGAGCCGCTGCTGACCCTGCATCTGCTCCGCGAGCTCGGCCATCCGCCGCTGCAGCTCGTCGGGGTCGCCTCCGAACAGTCCACCGAATCCTTCCATGCCAACGCAGGGTACTGGCCGGATCGCGCCGGGTAGCGGCGCGGGGTGGAGTCGAAACGGGTCTTGCTGACGGGAGCATCGAGCGGGGTCGGGCTGGCCGCCGCGCGGGCCTTCGCCGACGTCGGGTGCGACGTCGCGCTGCTCGCGCGCCATCCCGGCGGGCTCGACGTCGCCGCCGACGTCGTGCGGGCCCGGGGCCGCAAGGCCGTCGTGCTGCCCTGCGACATCTCCGACCAGGCCGCCGTCGACGCGGCGGTGGCCGAGGCCGAGCGCGCGCTGGGCGGGATCGACGTCGTCGTGGCCAACCAGGCGGCGCCGGTCTTCGGGCCGTTCGACCGCGTCGAGAAGCGCGACTTCGACCGCTGCATCGAGGTCACGTTCCTCGGCACGGTGAACCTGGCGCGCGCGGCCCTGCCGGCGCTCGAGCGCACCCACGGCGTCTTCGTCGCGACCGGCTCGATCATGACCAAGGTCCCGCTGCCGACGTTCTCCTCGTACGCGGCGTCGAAGCACGCGCTGCGCGGCTTCTTGAACTCGCTGCGCGTCGAGCTGCGGGCGCAGGGCAGCCCGGTCCGCGTCGCGATCCTCAACCCGGGCTCGATCGACACGCCGTTCTGGCGCCACGCGACGAGCGCGACCGGGAAGCAGCCGCGCCTGCCGCCCGAGGGCTACCAGCCGTACGTGATGGCGAAGGGCCTCGTGGCCCTCGCCTTCGCGCCGCGCGCCGAGGTGACGATCGGCGCCGAGGGCAAGGCGATCGAGCTGCTGTGGCGCTGGTTCCGGCCCGGCGGCGACCTGCTGCTGCGCGCCGTGCACCACTGGTACATGAGCGGCCGCAAGGAGGCGCCCGAGCCCAACGCGCTGTGGGAGCCGCGCGGCGAGGGCTGGGAGGAGACAGGGCCGATGATCGGCCGCCCGTCGCTCACCGCGCCGCTGCGCTGGAGACTGCGCGCGCCGCGCCTCTTCCGCCGCTGAGCGGACGGTTACGCCGCGACGGGGAGGGTCGCTTTTGCGCTTCGCCCGTCGACGCGGAGGACGACGGTCAGCCTCGCGCGCTTCGCGCGGCGGATCCTGCGCACCAGCGTTCGGCTGAGCCGCACCCGCACGCCGGCGACCCGGTTCGGCGCGAGCCGGCGGGCCCAGCGCTCGAGGCGCCGCGGAGAGCCGCGTCGCAACGAGAGCGACACGTCGACCCGCACGCCGCACTCGCTCTCACAGCCGACCGCGAGGACCGTGTTGAGTCCCCGGCGCAGACGGAGACGGCGCGTGCGTGCGAGCAGCGGGGCGTAGACCCGCGCGTCACCGAGCGCGACCAACGGCTGCGGCGCGGGCTCACGCCGGAGGATCCGCGCGGCCAGGGCGAGCATGCGCGCGCGGCGTTCCGCGTCGGTGGTTCCGGGAGGGGGCACGGGTGGAAGGAATGCCGGGGGCGGGCCGTCGGCGCCGGGGGGTGGCGCCGGAGGATCGTCCGCGGGCTCCTCCCCGGGCGGAGCCGGTGCCGGTTCGTCGAAGGACAACGGAGCGGGGACGGGGCTCAGGCTGCCGGGGGCGAACCGGATGGCGTAGGCCCTACCGGACTCCTTGCGATCGCGCGCGGAGACGTACGGCGCGATCGTGAGCAGCTCGGCGCGCCCGTCGCCGGTGACGTCGCCCGTCGAGACGGCGGTGCCGACCGCATCGCCGCTTCGGTCCCCGACCAGTCGCAGGCCGTCCTCGCTGGAGAGCGTCACGAGCGTCACGTCGTCGCGGCGCCCGCCGCGAAGGATCGTGACGTTGCCGCTGCCCGCGCGCGACAGCCCGCCGCCGGTCGGTATGCCGAGCACCACCTCGCCCGCCGCGTCGCCGTCCAGGTCGGCCACGTCGATGGCGTCGAAGCTCTGGCCCTGTACGCCGACGATCGAGTGCCCCTCCTCCGGCAAGGGGCCGGAGTGCACGTAGAGGTCGATGTCGTGCGGCGCCGGGGAGCCGTAGACGACGTGCCCCCGACCCTCGATCCAGCCGAGCCATACAGACTCTGGCCGCATCCCGACGACGAGATCGGAGAGCCCGTCGCCATCGACGTCGCCACCGCCGACCGTCGGTGCGGACAGGCTGCCTGAAGTCCATCTCACGGCGAACCGCCGCCCCGGAGGCGGCGACGAGAGCGCCATGTTCTCGCGTGTGCCGCTGCCGCGGATCACGTGGACCGTGGGAGGTTCCTCGAGCTGCTCGCCCGCGCTGAGCGCCAGCTCGCTGAAGCCGTCGCCGTCCATGTCGCCGACCCCAGCCATGCGGGCGCCGTAAAGCGGCCGGTCCACGTGCCCTCCGTCGACCCGTGCCGCGACGCTCGGAGAAAGGTCCCCGGTGAGCTCCACCGGCCCGCGGTCGACACGGCCGTAGAGGATGAAGGCCCCGCCCGACCAGTCGGTGAATCCGCTGCCGCTGTACGCCTGGATGGGGGTCCCCAGGAGCCCCACGTCATCCTTGCCGTCGCCGTCGAAGTCGCCCACCCCCGCGGCCTCTCCGCCCACGCCCACCCACGGGGACGAGCGCACTTCGAGGGCGCGCGCGCCGGGCGTCTCCAGGGACAGATCGGTCGGGGCGTTGGAGCCGAAGACGACCCAGACGAGATGGCTGTACGCATCGCTCACGAGGAGGTCGTCGTATCCGTCGCCGTCGAAGTCGCCGGCGCCGTCGATTCGCACTCCCACTTGGGCGGTCGAGCGTCGTGGCACCTGGATCTCGAAGGAGCGTGCGGGCGGCGTGAGCAGGTCGACAGCGCCTGCGCCGAGCGGGCCGAGGAGGACGCGGACCTGCGGCTTCGTGCACTGGCCGGCTCCGGCGAGTCCGCAACGCGTCACGGCGACGTCGTCGTGTCCGTCGCCGTCGAAGTCCCCCACCACGCGAATCGCGTCGCCCCCGTCGCGCGCGCCGGCGCCGTCGACGGCCGCGAAGGCCGAGCCGAGGACAGCCCTCTCGTGCTCGCTCGCCGGGCCGACCGACTCGGTGGGCGAGGAGCTGAAGGCGCCCGGGTTCGGAGAAGCCGTCACGAGCACCCGCAGCCGCCTGCCGAGATCCGCGGGCTGCACGGTGTAGGTCTGTCGCGTCGCGCCGGGGACGTCTTCGTAGCCGCCGGTTCCCGCCCGCTGCCAGCGGAAGCTGAAGGTCGTCGCATTCCCCTTCCAGCGCCCGCGCCAGGCGCGGAGCTCGTGACCGACGCGCGGCTCGCCTGTCACGCGGGGGGCGGACGTCATCGTGGGCGGCGCGGACATCGCGGCGATCGCGGCGAGCGACGAAGGGAGGTGGAGCTCGGTGCCGGAGCCGACGCTGGTCTGCGCCCGGGCGGCGGGGTCGTGGATGCCGACGAGGAGATCGCGCGGCTGACCGTGCCGCAGGGCGGCGCGCAGCTGCGTGGGCGTGGCGCCAGGGCTCACGGCGTGGAGGAGGGCGGCGGCGCCCGCGACCGCGGGGGAGGCCATCGACGTGCCGGACATGACCTCGTACGGGAAAGGCCACTCCGGGGACACCGTGCTGAGGATCAGGTACCCGGGTGCCGCAACGTCGACGACACTGCCGTAGTTCGAGAAGTCCGCGAGCACGTCGGGCTCGAAGGACTTGCCGGTGGCCGCGACGCAGATGACATTGGGGCGCTCGCCGGCATCCTCGCAGGGACGGAAACTGCTCCGCTTCGAATCGAGGTCCACGCCGTTGTTGCCCGCACCCGCCACGAACAGCGTGCCCGGCCATGCCGCCGCGACGGCACCGTACCCGCTGAAGTCGCCGAACCCGCCGAGGCTGAGGTTCGCGACATCTGCGCCCGCCCGGCCCGCGTAGGCCATGGCGTCCATCACGTCGCTGCTCCAGCACCCGTGGTCCTGGCAGGCGCGCAACGGCAGCAGCCTCGTGTGCCAATCCATCCCGGCGATGCCCTCACCGTTGTCGCCGCGCGCCCCGATGATCCCCGCCACGTGCGTCCCGTGGCCGTCCTCGTCGTCGGGGTCCGCGTCGTCGTCGGCCCAGTCCCAGCCGTGGGAGTCGTCCGCGTAGCCGTTCCCGTCGTCATCGACGTGGTTCGACTCCTTGCCGCCGCCGGTCTCACCCGGGTTCTGCCAGATCGCTGCCGCGAGATCGGGATGGGCGAGCTCGATGCCGCCGTCGATGACGGCCACGAGCGTCGCCGCGGAACCGGTCGTGGTGTCCCACGCCTCGGGCGCGCCCACCCGCAGTGGCGACCACTGCTCGTCGAAGCGCGGGTCGTCGGGGACCCGCGTCAGCTCCGCCCGCCAGTTCGGCGACGCCCAAGCGACGGCCGGCTGCGCGCGCAGACGACGCACGGCGTCCTCGACCGGCGTCCCCGGACGCAGCTCGAGTCGCTGAGCCCGCGGGAGCGCCAGCGCGTGCACTCGCTCGGCGCGGGCCGCGGAGCGCGCGCGGTGCCTCTCGTCGGGCGCGACGCCCGGCGCGAAGCGGACGAGAACCTCGCCCGGCGCGTACGAGGGGGTGGGAGCCGTCCCTGCCGCCGCGAGGGCGGGCGTCGTCACCGCGGCCGGCAGGGCGAGGCACACGGCGGTCACTACGAGAACGCGACGCACTAAAGCCCACCCTAGCGGAGAGTCGCTGGGCGGTTCAGCCGCGGTGACGCCGTACGCTCGGTCCATGCGCACGCTCAGCATCGGCGCGACGGACGTCGCCTTTGAGGAGCAGGGCTCCGGCCCGGGCGTCGTGCTCGTCCACGGGATGGCGGCGAGCGCGGGCACGTGGGGCGTGCTGGAGGACCTGCCCGGCCGGGTCGTCGCCTACGACCGCCGGGGCTACGGCGACTCCACCGCGCCCGAGCCCTACACGCGCACGACGGTGAACGAGCAGGCCGAGGACCTGGCCGCGCTGGTCACGGCGCTCGAGCTCGCGCCGGCGCTGCTGGTCGGCGACGGGTTCGGCGCGCTCGTCGTGCTCGACGTCCTGCTGCGCCACCGCGCGCTCGCGCGCGCCGCGGTGCTGATCGACGCCCCGCTGCACCAGTTCGCGCCCGGGGCGACGGAGATGCTGTCCGCCGAGCGCCTCGCGCTCGAGCAGGCGCTCCGTGAGGGAGGCCCGCCCGAGGCCGTCGCCCGCTGGCTCGGCGACGGGGCGGACCCGGCGCGCGTCGACGCCGCCAAGCGCTCGGCCGGCGCGTTCTTCGCCGACTACGGCGGGCTC
>DASVRH010000186.1:0-3959 GCA_036388715.1 Solirubrobacteraceae bacterium
GGGACGGACCCCGCCGCTCTGGCCGCCCTCCTCCCGACCCTCATCTCCGTCCGGCTCGCCGCGGGCGATCTCGACGCGGCCGCGGCGGAGGTGGCGCGTCTGGCGGAGCTGGCGCGGCAGCTGTCGCGCGCCGACCTCGTCGCGCACGCCGAGCTGGCGGCGGCGCGCGTCGCGATCGCGCGCGGCGACGGCACCGCGGTCGCGCACCTCGAGCAGGCGGTCGACCGTTTCGGCGCGCTGGGCATGCCGTACGAGGAGGGCAAGGCGCGGCTCGAGCTGGCGCGCTGTCACGCGGAGGCCTCGTCGCCGCTCGCGGAGGTCCAGGCGCGCGGGGCGTGCCGGCTCTTCGAACGGCTCGGCGCGCGCGGGGACGCCGACGAGGCCGCGGCGCTCCTGCGCGGGCTCGGCGTCTCCGGCCGCAGCGCGACGCGGGGCGACCGCGACAGCCTCACCTCGCGCGAGCGCGAGGTCCTGAACCTCCTCGCCGAGGGCCTCTCGAACCCCGAGATCGCCGAGCGGCTGGTCATCAGCCGCAAGACCGCCGAGCACCACGTCAGCAGCGTCCTCGGCAAGCTCGGGCTGAAGAGCCGCGCCCAGGCCGCGGCCTACGTCGCCCGTCGGGGCGCAGATGGGTGACCTCCCCGATGAGCTGACCGGCGGCCCCGAGCAGCATCGTGGCCATGTCCACGACCGCCTCCAGCCTCCAGCTCCTCGAGCCCGGCCATCCGCTCTACGAGGAGACCTGCCGGATCCACAACGGCATGCACGCCTCCCGCCGCCCGGCCCACGTCGCGCGGTGCTCCACCCCCGCCGACGTGGCCGAGGCGCTCGCCTTCGCCCGTGACCGCGGCCTGCCCATCAGCGTCCGCGGCGGCGGGCACAACGTCGCGGGCCACGCGCTGGTGGACGGAGGCCTCGTCGTCGACCCGTCGCCGATGCGCGCGGTCGAGGTCGATCCCGCCGCGCGGGTGGTGCGGGCCGGGGCCGGCGCGCGCTGGGGCGACATCGACGCCGCCACGCAGGAGTTCGGCCTCGCCGTCACCGGGGGGCGCGACTCGACGACCGGCCTCGGCCAGGCGCTCGGCAGCGGCAGCGGCTGGCTCGAGCGGCGCTTCGGCCTGACCGGCGACAACCTCCTCGCCGTCGAGCTCGTCACGGCGGACGGGCGCTTCGTCCGCGCCACCGAAGAGTCCGAGCCCGAGCTCTTCTGGGCGCTGCGCGGCGCGGGCGCGAACTTCGGCGTCGTCACCGCGCTCGAGCTGCGGCTGCATCGCGTCGGCCCGGTCGTCTACGGCGGGATCCTCCTGTTCGACGACGCCGACCGCGCCGCCGTGCTGCGCGGCTGGCGCGAGGTCAACGACGCGTCGGACCGCGCGCTCGCCACCGCGCCCGCCCTGATCACGGCCCCGCCCGCGCCGTTCGTGCCCGAGCACCTGCGCGGCCGGCCGGCGGTCGGCGTCTTCGTCTGCTGGTCGGGCGACGCCGAGGCGGGCGAGCAGGCGTGCGCGCCGCTGCGCGCGCTCGGCTCGGTCGCCGTCGACCTCCTCGGCCCGATGCCGTACACCGAGGTCCAGAAGCTCGTCGAGCCGACGGCGCCGTGGGGCCTGCGCTCGTACTGGAAGGCCGAGAACGTGCGCGCGCTCACCGACGACGCGATCGACGTGCTCGTCGCCGCGCACGACCGCTGCCCCTCGCCGCTGACCGCCCTCGTGCTCGAGCCGAAGCTCGGCGCGATCGCGGACCTCCCGGAGGACGCGACCGCCGTCGGCGCGCGCGACGCCGCGCACGCCTGGTACGCGTTCGGCGCCTGGGAGGACGCGGCCGACGACGAGCCCAACATCCTGTGGGCGCGGGAGCTCGCGGACGCGATGCGGCCCCACGGCATGCCCGAGATCGCCCTGAACTTCCTCGACGGCGACGAGGGATCGCGGACGAGCAGGGCGTTCGGTGCGGCGAAGTACGTGCGGCTGCGGAGGATCAAGCGCGAATGGGATCCCGAGAACGTCTTCCGCTCGTGCGCGAACGTCGCGCCGTGAGGGCGCGGCTACGCGCTGGTCGCGAAGAGCTCGTCGAGGCGGCGGTGCACGAGCGCCGTCGCCATGGCGCCCTCTCCCACCGCGCCCGCGACGCGCTTCGTCGACCCGTGCCGGACGTCGCCGGCGGCGAACAGGCCGGGCACGCTGGTCTCGAGCGCGAGCGGGTCGCGGGCCAGCGGCCAGTCCGCGGGGCGCTCGCCGTGGTCGAGCAGGTCCGGCCCGGTGAGGATGAAGCCGGCGGGGTCGACGCGCACGCCCGCCGGGTCGGCCCACGCCGTCCGCGGCGCGCCGCCGAGGCAGAGGAAGAGCGCGCGGGCGGGAATCTCGTCGCCGCCACTGGTCCGCACGCAGCCGAGCTGCCCGTCGTCGTCGGTCGCGACGCCGGCGACCTGGCAGCCGAAGCGCACGTCGATCAGCGGGTGGGCCTCGATGCGGTCGACGAGGTAGGCGGACATCGACTTGCCGAGCCGGTCGCCACGGACGAGCATGGTGACGTTGGCGCCCGCGTTGGCGAGGTGCATCACGGCCTGCCCGGCCGAGTTGCCCGCGCCGACCACGACCACCGGGTCGCCGCCGCACTGCGCCGCCTCGCTGCGTCCCGCGCCGTAGTAGACGCCGCGGCCGAGCAGGTCCTCGACGCCCTCGACCTCGAGCCGCCGCCACACCATCCCGGGCGCGGCGATCACCGCGCGCGCGTCGATCTCGTAGCCGCCGTCGACGTCGATGGCGAACGGCCCGTCCGGGCCCCGACGCGTGCTGCCGGTCACCCCGCGCATGATCAGGAGCTCGGCGCCGAAGCTCTCGGCCTGCCGGCCCGCCAGCCGCGCCAGCTCGGCGCCGCCGATGCCGCCCGGGAAGCCGAAGAAGTTCTCGATCAGCGACGTGTGCGAGGCCTGACCGCCCGGGACGTCGTCCTCGAGCAGGATCGTGCTCAGCCCGTCGGAGGCGGCGTAGACGGCGGCGGCCAGCCCGGCCGGCCCCGCGCCGACGATCGCGAGGTCGTACTCGCGCTGCGCCGGCGCGTTGTTCATCTGCCACAGCTCGGCCAGCCGCTCGACGGTGGCGGGCGCGATGACGGTGCCGTCGGCCTCGATCAGCCGCGGGAGGTCGGTCTCGTCCGGGCCGGCGTCGACCCACTCGAAGGGCTGGGCGGTCCGCGTGAGGAAGTCGCGCAGGCGGTGGTCTTCGGGCGCCAGGCGCCGGCCGACGACGGTGACCGTGGGGCGCGGCGGCATCAGCTCTGGCGCAGCCGGAACATCAGCTCGTCCGGATAGCACCAGCTCCAGTCCTCGCCGGGCTCGACCGAGCGGATGATGGGGTGACTCGTCTGCTCGTGGTGGCCCGTGGCGTGGCGGCCCGGCGAGTTGTCGCAGCAGCCGATGTGGCCGCACGTCTGGCACATGCGCAGGTGGACCCACCGACCGCCGGAGGCCAGGCACTCCTCGCAGCCGGCCACCTCCCCGGGCGCGTCGAGGACTTCGACCTGATCGAGATGCGTGCACTCCGGCATGCCACGATCGTACGGTGCACGCCGCTCGCCTCACAGCCCAGCTCCTCGGCGGGGCGCCCGCGCGCTCGCCCGAGGCGGTCTGCGAGCGCCTGCTGGCCGTGCAGGGGCAGGATCCGCGCGGCTTCCGCCTGGCCGTCCGGGCCAGGACGAAGGGGCTGACCGTCGCCGACGTCGACCGCGCGCTGGCGGATCGCACGCTGGTCGTCACCTGGCTGAACCGCGGGACCCTGCACCTCGTGCGCTCCGAGGACTACGGATGGCTGCACGCGCTGACCGCCCCGCAGCACGAGACGGCCATCCGGCGGCGGCTGGCGCAGGAGGGGATCGCGGACCCCGAGCGCGGCGTCGCGGTCATCGAGCGCTCGCTGGCCGCCGCGGGCGCGCGCACCCGCGAGCAGCTGCGCGTCCGCGTT
>DASVRH010000187.1:0-11325 GCA_036388715.1 Solirubrobacteraceae bacterium
GAGCGCGTCTACCCGGCCGAGCGGGTCTACGACGAGCAGATCAGGGCGTCCGGCGACCCGCATCACCAGCCGGCGGTGATGGAGGAGCTCAAGGAGGAGGCGCGCAGGCGCGGGCTGTGGAACCTCTTCCATCCCGATCCGGAGTACGGCCCCGGCCTGCGCTACGTCGAGTACGCCCCGCTCGCGGAGATCATGGGGCGCAGCCCGCTCGGGCCCGAGGCGTGCAACTGCTCGGCGCCCGACACCGGGAACATGGAGGTGCTCACGCTCTTCGGCACGCCGGAGCAGAAGGACGCGTGGCTGCGACCGCTGCTCGACGGCGAGATCCGCTCGGCGTTCGCGATGACCGAGCCCGACGTCGCCTCCTCCGACGCGACGAACATCCAGATGCGGATCGAGCGCGACGGCGACGAGTACGTCCTCAACGGGCGCAAGTGGTGGACGTCGGGCGCGATGCGCGAGCGCTGCCGGATCTTCATCGCGATGGGCAAGTCGAACCCCGACGGTCCGCCGCACAAGCAGCAGTCGATGATCCTCGTGCCGCGCGACACGCCGGGCGTCACCGTCGTGCGCAACCTGTCGGTCTTCGGCTACCAGGACCACGAGGGCCACGCCGAGGTGCACTTCGAGGACGCGCGCGTCCCCGCCTCGAACCTCATCGCCGGCGACGGCGACGGGTTCATGATCGCGCAGGCCCGCCTCGGTCCCGGTCGCATCCACCACTGCATGCGCACGATCGGCGCGGCGGAGCGCGCGCTCGAGGCGATGTGCCGCCGCGCGTCGGCGCGGGTGACGTTCGGCGCGCCGGTGGCGACGCGCGGCCAGGTGCAGGACTGGATCGCCGAGGCCCGCATCGACATCGAGATGGCGCGGCTGCTCACGCTGAAGGCCGCCTGGCTGATGGACACCGTCGGCAACAAGAACGCGCGCACGGAGATCGCGGCGATCAAGGTCGCCGCGCCGAACGTCGCGCTGAAGGTCATCGACCGGGCGATCCAGGTGCACGGCGGCGGCGGCGTCTCCGACGACTTCGGGCTGGCCTGGTCGTGGGCGCACATCCGGACGCTGCGCCTCGCCGACGGGCCCGACGAGGTCCACAAGATGACGATCGCGCGCAGGGAGCTGCGCGCGCACGCCGATGCGTGAGCTCGCTCCCGGGGTGCGGATGCTCCGGGGCCTGCCGCCGAACGCGGTCAACGTCTACGTGCTCGGCGACGTCCTGATCGACGCGGGGACGCGCTTCGCCACGCGGCGCATCCGCCGGCAGACGGCGTCGCTGCCGCTCTCCGCGCACGCGCTGACGCACGCGCACCCCGACCACCAGGGCGCGTCTCACGCGATCTGCACCGAGCGCGGCATCCCGCTGTGGTGCGGGGAGGGCGACGTCCATGCGATGGAGACGCCGGGCGGGATCGCGAGCTCGCAGCCGATGGGCCTCGTCAACCGCCTCCAGGAGCGGTTCTGGACCGGCCCCCCGCATCCCGTCGCGCGGGCGCTGCGCGAGGGCGACGAGGTCGCGGGGTTCGAGGTGCTGGAGGTGCCCGGCCACTCGGCGGGGCACGTCGCGTTCTGGCGCGAGTCCGATCGCGTGCTCGTCGCCGGCGACGTGCTCAACAACATGGACGTGCGCACGGGCCGGCCGGGCCTGCGCGAGCCGCTGCCGGTCTTCACGCCCGACCCGGCCCGCAACCGCGAGTCGATCCGGCGGCTGGCGGCGCTGCGCCCCTCACTCACCGTGTTCGGCCACGGCGCCCCGCTGCGCGGCGGCGACAAGCTCGAGCGGTTCGTGGAGAATCTCGCCTGATGCGCCAGCTCACGAGCCTCGACGCGCAGTTCCTCGCGCTGGAGAGCGGGAGCCACACCGGTCATGTCGGCGGGCTGGCGATCGTCGACCCGTCGACCGCGCCCGGCGGCTCGTTCGGCTGCGACGGGCTGCGCGAGCTGCTGCGCGAGCGCCTGCCGCTCCTCCCGCCGTTCCGCTGGCGGCTGGCCGAGGTGCCGCTCGGGCTCGACTACCCGTACTGGATCGACGACCAGGACTTCGACCTCGACTACCACGTGCGCGAGCTCGCGCTCCCGCGGCCCGGTTCGGACGCGCAGCTGGCGGCGCAGGTCGCGCGGATCCACTCGCGCCCCCTCGATCGATCGCGCCCGCTGTGGGAGCTGTACGTGATCGAGGGCCTCCAGTCGGGGATGAGCGCGGTGCTGACGAAGATCCACCACGCCGTCATCGACGGGATGTCGGGCGCGGAGATCATGGGTGTGCTCCTGGACCTGTCACCGGAGGGTCGTCAGATCGACGTGCCCGACGAGGGCGCGGACGGGCACGCGGGCGGTGCGCCCGGCGGCGTCGAGATGATCGGCCGATCGCTGCTGGGCGTGCCGCGCTACCCGCTGCGGGCGCTGCGCGCGCTGCCGCGGGCGGTCCCGAACATCTCCGACACGCCGTTCGCGACGCTGCCCGGCGCGGGCACGATCGGCCGCCTGACCGGCGGCGGCGGCGGCGACCGCCACGCCGCGCCGAAGACGACGTTCAACGGGCGCATCTCGCCGCACCGCCGCTTCGCCTTCGGCCAGCTGCCGCTCGAGGACGTCAAGCGCCTGAAGAACCACTACGGCTGCACGGTCAACGACGTCGTGATGGCGATCTGCGCGAGCGCCGTGCGGCGCTGGCTGGTCGAGCACGACGAGCTGCCCGACGAGCCGCTCGTGACGCAGGTGCCGGTCAGCGTGCGCTCCGAGGACCAGCTGGGGACGTACGGCAACCGCATCCTGCTGATGAGCGCGCCGCTGCACACCAACGAGGACGACCCCGTCCAGCGGCTGTTCCTCATCCACGACGCGATGAAGGGCGTCAAGGAGCGCCACCGCGCGATCCCCGCCGAGCTGCTCCAGGACGCCAACCACTTCATCCCGCCCGCCGTGTTCTCGCGCGCCGCGCGGCTGACGTTCCGCCTGTCGACGTCGCGCCCGGGGCGGCCGAACTGGAACCTCGTGATCTCGAACGTCCCGGGGCCGCAGTTCCCGCTCTACCTCGGCGGCGCCGAGCTGCAGGCCAACTACCCGGTGAGCGTCATCACCGACGGCATGGGGCTCAACATCACCGTCATGTCGTACCGCGGCAACCTCGACTTCGGCGTCCTCGTCGACCGCGACCAGATGCCGGACGTGTGGAAGCTGATCGGCTGGCTACGCGAAGGCCTCGACGAGCTCGATCCCGGCGGCGGGAGCTAGGAGCATCGTCACGCCGGTGCGGGGGTCGCGCGGCGACGCGCGCTGCTCGCGCAGGATCACCGCGCTCCACTCCTCGCCGGCGTCGAGCTTCGGCGCGAGGTCGAACGCCAGCTCGCGCGGGACCCAGCCGAGCTGGCGGCCGTCGGCGAGCAGGACCTTGATCGCGTTGGGGTCGTGCTCGTTGCCGGGGTCGCGCTGCAGCCGCACCTCGGTCCCCGGCTTCACCGCGTCGCTCTGGAGCACCTCGCCGTGGTGCGCCGCGGCGCCCGCCACGCCGCTGCTCAGCATGCCGCGCTCGTGCAGCGCCTCGCGGCCGAGGAAGCTCCGCGTCTCGAGGTCGATCGGCATCAGCCCCTCGATCCAGACGATCCCGCCGTCGTCGGGATACCAGTAGCGCTCCTCGCGCGTGACGGTGACCCGCATGGGCCCACTCTGCCGTATGGTCCGCCGCCATGAGCGTCATCCCCGGCCTCGACGGGCTGACCGCCCTGCCCGCCGACCTCGTCGTCGCGCTGCGGACGCTGCCGCAGCTCCAGCGCAGCGTCGACGCGATGGCCGAGCACACGGCGGTGCTGCCGGCGATGAACGAGGCGATCGACGCCGTCGCGGAGGACACCCGCGCGCTGCCCGACCTCCGGCGCGAGATGGGCGAGGTGGCGAAGGCCACCGCGCCGCTCCCCGAGCTCGTCGAGGCGGCGAGCGTGCTCCCGAGGATGGACGGCCGGATGGCGACGATCGAGGCGGCGATGCCGACGCTCGTCGAAGTGCAGCAGCACCTGGCCGAGCTGCCGGAGACGATGACCGAGCTGACGAACGTCCTCACCAAGCTGCTCGAGTCGATGGGCCGCCTGGAGCAGAACGTCTCCGCTCTCTCCGAGGCGCTCGACCCCCTCGGCGGCTCGATGACGACGCTCGACGAGAACGTCGGCGCGCTGCGCACCTCGCTCGAGCCCCTCGCGCCCGCGATGGCGCGGCTGGACGAGGACGTCACCGCGCTCAACACGGCGGTCGAGCCGCTCGGCCGGATCGCCGACCGCGTGCCGCTGCGCAACAAGCGCTCCTAGCGGCCGAAGCGGCTCACGAAGTGCGCGGCGCGCGGCGTGACCGCCGCTAGCGTCTGGCGCACCTCGGCCAGGCCGGCGCGCAGCTCCGGGTCGCCCACCTCGACCGGCGCCATCGAGTCCTGCAGCTCGCCGAGCAGCGAGTCGCTCTCCTCGACCGCCTCGACGGCGACCTCAAGGAAGCCCTTGACGCCGTGCGACGCGGCGCCGGACGGCGCCGAGGCGAACGATCTCGGCGGCAGGGCATGGCGCGCCGCGAACTCCGTGTGGGTCCGCTTCGCGCGCCCGTAGGCGGACTGCACCGGGCGGAACAGCTCCTCCTCGAGCGTGTCGGCGCTGCGCTCGTCGAGCTGGTCGTACGCGTCGCCGAGCGCGGCGAGCGCGACCGCGAGCTCGTCGATCGCCTTGGCGACCTCGTCGAGCAGCTCCTGTCGGGCCTCGGCCGCGATGTAGGACATGCCCCGAGGCTACTCCGCCCCGGGGAGGCGCCTAGCGGATCTGGTCGTAGACCTTGAACATCGGCATGTACATGGCGATGATGATGAAGCCGACGATCGCGCCGACGATGACGATCATCAGCGGCTCGAGGATCGACGTCAGCGACTTCACCGCCGCCTCGACCTGGTCCTCGTAGAAGTCCGCCACCTTCGACAGCATCGTGTCGAGCGCGCCGGTCTCCTCGCCCACGCCGATCATGTGCGTGACCATCGTCGGGAAGACCGCGGCCTCCTTGAGCGGCGCCGCGATCGTGCCGCCCCGCTTGACGTTCTCGATCACGTCGATCATGGCCTTCTCGACGACCCAGTTGCCGGCGGTCTTGCCGGTGATGTCGAGCGCCTGGAGCAGCGGCACGCCGGCGGTCGTCAGCGCGGACAGCGTCCGCGACCAGCGGGCCAGCGCGACCTTCTGCACGATCGTCCCGATCTTGAAGGGGAACTTCAGCCGCAGGGCGTCCCACTGCTTCTTGCCGCCTTCCGACGCCTTCCACTTCTTGAACCCGACGACGAGCGCGACGGCGCCGGCGATGCCGATGTACCAGCGCTGGGTGAGGAAGTCGGAGATCGACACCGTGATCCTCGTGATCATCGGAAGCTCGCCGCCGAAGTCGTTGAAGATCTTCTCGAAGACCGGGACGAGGAACACCATGAGCGCGATGAGGACGATCCCCGCGAAGCTCATGATCACGGCCGGGTAGACCATCGCGCTCTTGACCTGGCGGCGCAGCGAGTCCTCGGACTCGATCTGGTCGGCGACGCGCAGCAGCGCGCTCTCGAGCATGCCGCCCGTCTCGCCGGCGCGGGTCATGGCGACGAACAGCCCGTTGAAGACCTTGGGGTGGCGCTCGAGGGCGTCGCTGAGCGGCAGGCCGGCCTCGACGTCCTTGCGCACCTTGGTCAGCGTCTCGGCGAGCGGCTTGGACTCCGTCTGCTGCTCGAGCACGTAGAGCGCCTTGAGGATCGTCATGCCCGAGCTGACCATCGTGGCCAGCTGGCGCGTCATGACGGCGATGTCCGTGAGCTTGACCTTGTCCGAGCCCGGGAGCTTGATCTCCTTCGACGACCGCTTGTCGGCGATGTCGAGGACGATCAGCCCGCGCTGCTTGAGCTGGTCGGCGACGTGCTGCTTCGACTCGGCCTCGACCTCACCCTTGGCCTGGCGGCCGGTGAGGTCCATCGCCTTGAAGACGTAGGTGGAGGCGCTCATGCCGCCATCAGGCCGCCGGCGCCCATGAGGCGCCGCAGCTCGTCGGGATGCGAGGAGCGCTGCTCGGCGAGCTTCTGCGAGATCTTGCCCTGGCGCACGAGCGTGGCCAGCGCGGCGTCCATCGTCTGCATCCCGGACTGCGAGCCGGTCTGCATGACGGACATGACCTGGTGCGTCTTGCCCTCGCGGATCAGGTTGCGGACCGCCGCGGTCGGGATCAGCACCTCGCAGGCCGCGATCCGGCCGGCGCCGTCCGCGGTCGGGAGCAGCGCCTGGGTGACGACGCCCTGGAGCGCGACCGACAGCTGCACGCGGACCTGCTGCTGCTGCTCGGGCGGGAAGACGTCGATGATGCGGTCGATCGTCTGCGGCGCGTCCTGGGTGTGCAGGGTGGCGAACACGAGGTGGCCGGTCTCCGCCGCGGTGAGCGCGGTGCCGATCGTCTCGAGGTCGCGCATCTCGCCGACGAGGATCACGTCGGGGTCCTGACGCAGGGCGGCCTTCAGGGCCGCGGCGAAGGACTGCGCGTCGGACCCCAGCTCGCGCTGGTTGACGATGCACTTCTTGTGCGGGTGCAGGAACTCGATCGGATCCTCGATGGTGAGGATGTGGTCCTCGCGCGTGCGGTTGATCGCGTCGAGGATCGCCGCGAGCGACGTCGACTTGCCCGAGCCGGTCGGGCCGGTGACGAGGACGAGGCCGCGGGGCTTGTGCACGAAGTCGTGGCAGATCGACGGCAGGCCGAGCTCGTCGATCGACTTGATGTCGAACGGGATCAGGCGGAAGGCGGCGCTGATCGCGGACCGCTGCATGTACGCGTTGACGCGGAAGCGGGCGACGTTCGGGATCGCGTACGCGAAGTCCAGCTGCCAGTCGGTCTCCAGCCGCTGACGCTGGTCGTTCGTGAGGATCGAGTAGATCGTCTCGCGCGTGTCCGTGGGCGTCAGGACGGGGTAGTCCTCGAGCTTCACCAGGCGACCGCGCACGCGGACCATCGGGTGCGAGCCCGCGGTGATGTGGAGATCAGAGGCCTTGCGCTGGAGGACCTCCAGCAGCAGGTCGGCGAAGTCGAAGTGCATGGTTGCCCGGTCATCGGCCAACGCGCCCGGGACTGGACGGGGGTTCGACGCCGGTTGGACCTATGTCGGACCTGCGACACTGAACCGGAGGAATGGACGAGCCCACCCGACGAGCACCCGAGAAGCCCGGCCAGCAGCCCTGGCGGGTCGAGGGCGCACGCGATCGCGGCCCCGCGGCCGATCGCCCGGGCACGTCGGGGCGCGGCGGGGGCGGCGACAAGCCGCGCTTCCGCTTCCCGCGCTGGGCGCTGTGGATGGTCCTCGGCCTGCTCGCCCTGAACCTCCTGATCGCCCGCCAGGTGCCGGACAACGGCGGCCGCGAGCAGGTGCCGTTCTCGACCTTCCAGGACCAGCTCGAGGCGGGCAACGTCACGAAGGTCAACGCCACCGGCGACGACGTCCAGGGCGAGTTCGAGAAGGAGGTGGACTCCCCCACCGACGAGGACAAGGACGGGGAGAAGAAGTTCGCGACCACGCTGCCGGCCTTCGTCGACACCGAGCAGCTCTCCCGGGAGCTGCGCGACAAGGAGGTCACGGTCAACGCCGAGCCCATCGACCAGGGGCGCTCGTTCCTGGCCGAGATCCTCCTGTTCTTCGGCCCGACGCTGCTGCTCGTCGGCCTCTTCGTCTTCTTCATGCGCCGCGCCGCGGGCGGCGCCGGGGGCGCGCTCAGCGGGCTCGGGCGCTCGAAGGCCAAGCGCTACGACGCCTCGGAGCAGCGCACGACCTTCCAGGACGTCGCCGGCATCGAGGAGGCCGAGGAGGAGCTCGTCGAGATCGTCGACTTCCTCAAGAACCCGGACAAGTACCGGCGCCTGGGCGCGATGATCCCCAAGGGCGTGCTGCTCAGCGGCCCGCCCGGCACGGGCAAGACGCTGCTGGCGCGCGCGGTCGCCGGCGAGGCCGACGTCCCGTTCTTCTCGCTCAGCGCCTCGGAGTTCATCGAGATGGTCGTCGGCGTCGGCGCGTCGCGCGTGCGCGACCTGTTCGAGAACGCCAAGAAGGCCGCTCCGGCCATCATCTTCATCGACGAGCTCGACGCGATCGGCCGCTCGCGCGGCGGTCCGGGCGGCAACCTGGGCGGCCACGACGAGCGCGAGCAGACGCTCAACCAGATCCTCACGGAGATGGACGGCTTCACCGGCTCGGAGGGCGTCATCGTCCTCGCCGCCACGAACCGCCCCGAGATCCTCGACCAGGCGCTCCTGCGGCCCGGCCGCTTCGACCGCCGCGTCGTCGTCGCGCCGCCCGACAAGGACGGGCGCAAGCACATCCTCGAGGTGCACACGCGCGGCAAGCCGCTGGATCCGGAGGTCGACCTCGCGTCGATCGCCTCGACGACGCCGGGCATGGTCGGCGCCGACCTGCGCAACCTGGTCAACGAGGCGGCGCTTTCGGCCGCGCGGCGCGGCATCAGCACGATCAAGATGGCCGACTTCACGAACTCGCTCGAGCGGATCGTGCTCGGCGCCGAGCGGCGCATCACGATCTCGGCCGACGAGCGCGAGCGCACCGCCTACCACGAGTCCGGTCACGCGGTGCTCGGGATGCTCGAGGAGGGCGCCGACCCCGTCCGCAAGGTGTCGATCGTCCCGCGCGGGCGCGCGCTCGGCGTGACGTTCCAGTCGCCCGACGCCGACCGCTACGGCTACGACGCCCGCTACCTGCGCGGGCGGATCGTCGGCGCGCTCGGCGGCCGCGCGGCGGAGGAGCTGATCTACGGCAACGTCACGACGGGCGCGGAGTCCGACCTCGAGCAGGTCACCGCGATCGCGCGCCAGATGGTCGGGCGCTGGGGCATGTCGGAGAAGATCGGCCTCGTCTCGGTGCTGCCCGGGCCGGGCGACGACCCCGTGTTCTTCCCCGGCACCAACGGCGGCCCGTCGGAGGCCACGCGCGAGCTGGTCGACGAGGAGGTCCGGAAGATCGTCGACGAGTGCTACGTCGCGGCCCTCCACCGGCTGCGCGAGAACAAGGACCGCCTCGAGGCGCTGGCGCAGACGCTGCTCGAGCACGAGACGCTCGACGAGGAGGCGGCGTACAAGGCGGCCGGCTTCGACCGCAAGCCCAAGGCCGCCGAGACGGGCGGCACGCCGGAGACCGAGGGCGCCGGCGCCGAGACGCCGGGCACGGCGCCCCTCCCGTCTCCCTCGCCGACCGACTAGGTCGTGCCGGTGACGCGGGCGACCTCGGCGATCGAGGTACGGCCCAGTGCGACCTTGGCGAGGCCGTCCTCGCGCAGGCGGCGCATGCCGGCCTTGACGGCTGCCTCGCCGATGCGGTCGGCGCTGGCGCGCTCGACGGCGAGGTTGCGGATCTCGTCGGTGACGCTCATGACCTCGTAGAGGCCGATCCGGCCCTTGTAGCCCGAGCCGCCGCAGCGGTTGCAGCCCGCGCCCTCGAAGCCCTCGATGTCGCCCGTCACGCCCTGGTAGCCGTTCTCGATCAGCACCTCGGCGCTGAGCGTCACCGGCTTCTTGCAGTTCTCGCAGAGCATCCGCGCGAGGCGCTGGGCGACGACGCAGTCGATGGCGCTGGAGACGAGGAAGGGCTCGATGCCCATCTCGATCAGGCGGGTGACCGCGCCGGGGGCGTCGTTGGTGTGCAGCGTGGAGAGGACGAGGTGGCCGGTCAGGGCGGACTCGACGGCGATCTGCGCCGTCTCGCGGTCGCGGATCTCGCCGACCATGATCACGTCGGGATCGGCGCGCATCATCGCGCGCAGTCCGCTGGCGAACGTGAGGCCGGCCTTCGAGTTGGTCTGGACCTGCGTGATGCCGCCGACCTGGTACTCGACCGGGTCCTCGATCGTGATGATGTTCTTCTCGGGCGTGTTGATGACGCCGAGCGCGGCGTAGAGCGTGGTCGACTTGCCGGAGCCGGTCGGGCCGGTGACGAGCACCGCGCCGTAGGCCTGGGTGAACGCGCGCTTGAAGCGCTGCTCGTCGTCCTCCCCCATGCCCAGCTTGTCGAGGTTCATGATCACGGAGTCCTTGTCCAGGATCCGCATCACGATCGACTCGCCGTGGACGCTGGGCAGCGTCACGACGCGCAGGTCGACCTGGTGGCCGTCGATGGTGAGCCCGACGCGGCCGTCCTGCGGGACGCGCCGCTCGGCGATGTCCAGGTCGGCCATGATCTTCACGCGGCTGACGACGCCGCTGAGCATCCGGCGCGGGATCGAGGTCGTCTCGATGAGGACGCCGTCGATGCGGAAGCGCACGCGCATGTCGGTGCCCTCGGGCTCGAGGTGCACGTCGGAGGCGCCCTGCTCGACCGCCTGGGCGACGATCTGGTTGACGAGCTTGATGACCGGCGCGTCGTCGGCCGACTCCCGCAGGTCGACGACCTCGGCGGGGCCGTTCTCGTCTCCCTCCTCGGTGTCGAAGCTCGTCGAGGCGACGACGTCGTCGAGGCGCGTGATGCGGCTGATGAGCGTCCCGATGTCCTCGCGGCTGGCGACGGCGGCACGGACCTCGAGGCCCGTCATGATCGCGATGTCGTCGATGGCCAGGACGTTGGCCGGGTCGGCCATGGCGACGAGCACCGTGCGCTCGTCGACGTAGGCGACCGGGACGGCCTCGTAGCGCTTGGCGGCCGTGATGCCGAGCAGGTTGGCCGCCGCCATGTCGACGGGGAAGCTGTTCAGGTCCAGGTGGTCGAGGCCGTGGCGCTCGGCCACCGCGCGGGCCAGCTGGTCCTCGGTGATGTGGCCGCCCTCGAGCAGCACCTTCTCCGGCGCCATCCCGCGGTTGCCGCCCTCGAGGATCGCCTGCTCGACGCGGATGCGCTCGGCGTAGCGGAGATCGACCAGGACCTCGGTGAGCGGGCGCGGCGCGCCACCCCGCCGCTGGGGCGGCGTGATGCCGTCCCACTGGCTTGCGGGCGACGTTGCGGTGTCGAGCGGGTGCAGGTGCATGGACGTGTGACCCCTTCCGCCCACCTCATCGGCACCGGGGGAGCGTTCCTTAGTTCCCGGCGCGTGCGGCTCGGCGCATGGCGTCCAGCGGCGCGGGGCGCCCCGTCCAGCGCTCGAAGCTCAGGGCGCCCTGGCGGGCCAGGATCTCGGCGCCGTCGACCGTGCGGGCGCCCAGCTCCTCCGCCCGCCTGAGCAGCGCGGTCGTGCCCGCCTGGTAGACGAGGTCGACGACCGTCAGGAAGCCCGCGGGCTCGATCGGCATCTCGTCCGGGTCGTCCATGCCGACGGGGGTGCAGTTGACGAGCACCTCCGAGCGGATCGGCCGGTC
>DASVRH010000188.1:0-8870 GCA_036388715.1 Solirubrobacteraceae bacterium
CGAGCGGCGCCGCCGCGACCAGCTCCACCAGCCACGCCCGCGCGAGCTCGCGCCCGTCCAAAGACGGCACGTCGGCGACGGGCCGCGGTCGTCGGCGGCCGAGGGGGGCGGCGGGCATGCGCCGTTGATACCGGCGGGACCGGACGGGACGGGGTCGCCGGCCGCGACGCGGAGGGGCGGAGGGATCGCGGCCGCGCGGGGGGTCGGCGGCGGCGACGCGGAGGGGCGGAGGGATCGCGGCCGCGCGGAGGGTCGGCGGCGGCGGGACGCGGGCGGCGGGGCGGCGGCCGCATGGCAGGATCTCCGCCGTGGCGCGGCTGCTCTCCATCGACGAGGCCCGGGCGAAGGTCCTCGAGGCCGTCGCCCCGCTCGGCACCGAGCGGGTGCCCGTCGACGACGCCCTCGGCCGCGTCCTCGCCGAGGACGTGGTCGCCGAGCACGACGTCCCGCCCTTCGACAACAGCGCGATGGACGGCTTCGCCCTCGCCGCCGGGCCGGCGGGGCGCACGCTGACGCTCGTCGGCGAATCACGCGCGGGTACTCCGGCGGACCGCGCCCCCGGAGAGGGCGAGGCGATCCGGGTCTCGACCGGCGCGGCCGTCCCACCGGGGACCGAGGCGGTCGTGCCCGGCGAGCAGACGACCAGCGACGACGCGACGGTGACGGTGACCTCCGAGGTGCGGCCGGGGCAGCACCTGCGCGCCGCGGGCGAGGACGTCCGCAAGGGAGCGACGGTGCTGCGGCGGGGCACGACCCTCGGCCCCGCCGAGCTCGGCATCGCGGTCGTGGCGGGCCGCGCGCAGATCGAGGTCGCGCGAAGGCCGCGGGTCGCGCTGCTCATCACCGGCGACGAGCTGAAGGACGCCGGCGAGCCGCTCGGCCCCGGCGAGATCCACGAGTCCAACGGCACGACGCTCGGCGCGCTCGCCCGACAGGCGGGCGCCGCGGTCGTCTCGCGCGCCCGCGTCGGCGACACCCGCGAGGCGACGGAGCAGGCAGTGAAAGCCGGGCTGGGCGCCGACGTCCTCATCCTCAGCGGCGGCGTGTCCGTCGGCCCGCACGACCACGTCAAGCCGGCGCTCACCGCCAACGGCGTGGAAGAGGTCTTCTGGCGCGTCGCGCTCAGACCCGGCAAGCCGACGTGGTTCGGCCGCACGGACGACACGCTCGTCTTCGGCCTCCCGGGCAATCCGGTGAGCGCGATGGTGACCTTCCTCCTCTTCGTCCGCCCCGCCCTGGCGAAGCTGCAGGGAGGGGACGCCGCCGCGCGGCGGGTGCGCGCCGTGCTCGGGGAGGCGGTCGAGAGGAACCCGGGCAGGGACGAGGCGGTGCGGGTCGCGCTTCGCGAGGGCGAGGGTGGGCGTGTCGCGACGCCGACCGGCCCCCAGGGCTCCCACCAGCTCAGCTCGATGCTGAACGCCGACGGCCTCGCCCTCGTGACCGCGGGGGAGGGAGCCGCGGAGGAGGGCGAGGCCGTGGAGATCGAGCTGATCTAGTCGGGCGCCGACGCCTCCATGTAGGCGATCGCGCGGTTGGCCAGCGCGGTCAGGCCCGGCGCCGGCGACTCGACCGCGAGCGGCCGGCCGTCCAGCAGCGCGTCGAGCTCCGCGCCGTAGGAAGGATCGATCTGGCCCGCGAGCTTCGCCGCCACCTGCGCGGCCCGCCGCGTGGCCTGCGGGTGCACCGTCCAGATCGCCTCGAAGCGCCGGTGGCGGTCGAGGTCGACGTCGCGCGGGTGCTCCCACGCCAGCAGGCACGCGCTGTAGCCGGGCGCGTCGACGATCACCGCCCACTCGTTGCCGATCGCGTCGTCGAGGTCGATCGGCAGCTCGGCCGGCCCGCCCCGCGGCCGGCGCGCCTCATCGAACGCCGCGAACACGCACGCCGCGTCGGACTGCGCCGCCAGGCGCCGGTAGCGGTGCTCGACCGCGCGGTAGAAGCGCTCCTCCTGGAACGCCGCGAACAGGACCGGGGACGCCGCCCGCGCCAGCGCCTCGTGTTCGATCGCCGACGAGAGCGCCACGAGCGTCGACCTGCGCAGCAGCTGCGGCCGCGCGGACGGGTCGAGCGACGAGACCGCCGCGTAGATCGAAGGCCGGTCGGACGCGACGTCGGCCGTGCGGACGCGCTCGATCGCCGCCGGGATCGACAGCCCGAGACGCCGGTACGACGACACCCGCCGCAGCGCCTCGACGTCGTCGTCGGTGTAGCGCCGGTAGCCCGACTCGGTGCGGTCCGGCTCGGGGAAGCCGTACCGCTGCTCCCACATCCGGATGGTGCCCGGAGCGATGCCGGTGCGCTCGGCGACGTCTTTGATGGCCAGATCGTTCATGGGAAGGGCATCCGGGGGTACGAGGCACCCCGTGCCGAGGACCATTCTGGTGACGGGGGCGACGGGATACGTGGGCGGCCTGCTGGCGAAGGCGCTGGAGGGCGACGTCCGCACCATGGGCCGCAGCGGCAGGGCGGACGTGAAGGCCGACGTGGTCTCGGGCGAAGGCCTCGACGAGGCGCTCGACGGCGTCGGCGTCGCCTACTACCTCGTCCACGCCATGGGCCAGAAGGGCGACTTCGCCGAGCGCGACCGCCGCGGCGCCACCAACTTCGGCGAGGCCGCGAAGCGCGCCGGCGTCGAGCGCGTCGTCTACCTCGGCGGCCTGGAGGGCGCCGTCAGCGAGCACCTGCGCAGCCGTGAGGAGGTCGCGAACATCCTCGCCGAGCACGTGCCGACGATCCACGCCCGCGCGGCGATGGTCATCGGCGGCGGCAGCGCGTCGTTCGTGATGCTGCGCAAGCTGACCGAGCGGCTTCCGGCCATGATCACCCCGCGCTGGCTCGACACGCCGACGCAGCCGATCGCGGCGAGGGACGTGGTGAAGGCGCTGGTGGCGCTGGCCGAGGGAGGGCCGGAGGTCGTCGAGCTCGGCGGCGCCGACGTCCTCAGCTACCGCGACATGATCCAGCGCACCGCCAAGGCGCTCGGCCGGCGCCGGCGCCTGATCGTTCCGGTCCCCGTCCTCAGCCCGAAGCTCTCGAGCTACTGGGTGACGCTCATGACACCCGTCGACCACGCCCTCGTCGTCCCGCTGGTGCAAGGCTTGTCGGCCGAGATGATCGTGAGGACGCCGCCACCGCCGGGCATCAACGACGACCCGCTGGGCTTCGACGCCGCCGTCGAGGAGGCGCTCGCCGAATGATCTACGCCGCCGCCGCGGCCGCCGTCGTCGCCGCCGTCGCCGCCTTCCTGCGCTTCTTCACCCGCCGCAAGAAGCAGGTCGCGCAGGCGCTGATCGTCAGCCCTCCCGAGCACACGCGCATCGACCCGCAGACGGGCGCGGTCACCTCGATCCAGAGCGCGGACCTGGTCATGCCGAACGAGGCGCTGGAGGCGATCTGGAATCCGATGCACCTCGAGCGCCTGGCGCGGACCTACTGGCGGTTCCTCAGCCGCGTCACGCTGCGCCTGATCCAGGTCAAGTACCGCGAGGACGGTCGCGACGTGAAGCTCCTCGGGCTGATCCCGCTGCTGACGTTCGAGAAGCCGGAGTACGAGATGGACGGCGAGCGCGGCATCGTGCGCTGGCGCATCGAGAAGGGCTTCCTCGTCGCGAAGCCGGGCCGCGACGGCCGCGGGTACCTCGAGATCGAGGTCCACCGTCGCCCCTCCTACGACACGCCCGGCTGCGGGATCGCCCACGTCGAGGTCGAGGTCGCGAACTTCTACCCGGCGATCGCCGGCTGGATCGGCCGCTGGTTCTACGAGAACACCCAGTCGCGCATCCACGTGCTCGTCACGCATGGGTTCCTCCGCAGCCTCGCGAAGCTCGATCTCGTGGAGTCGAAGGTCGGCAGGTTCGCCCGGATCGAGGACCTCCCCGATCCGGTGAGAGAGCGCGAGGCGGTCTAGCCGTACCGCCCGCCGGTGATCGCGCGCAGCTTCGTGCGATCGTGGCGGGCGCTGACGCGGCGCACGGTCCCGGACCGCGAGCGCATCACCAGCGACTCGGTCGTCGCGCCCCGGCCCGCGTAGCGCACGCCCTGGAGCACGTCGCCGTCGGTCACGCCGGTGGCGGAGAAGAAGCAGTCGTCGGAGCGGACGAGGTCGTCGACCGTCAGCTGGCGCTCGAGGTCGTAGCCGCCGTCGAGCGCGGCCTGGCGCTCGGCGTCGTCGCGCGGCCACAGACGGCCGACGAGCTGGCCGCCCATGCACTTCAGCGCGCAGGCGGAGATGACGCCCTCGGGCGTGCCGCCGACGCCCCAGAGCAGGTCGACCGCGGAGTTCTCGGAGACCGCGAGCATCGCCGCGCTGACGTCGCCGTCGGAGATGAGCCGCACGCGCGCGCCCGCCTCGCGGATCTCGCGGATGCCGTCCTGGTGGCGCTCGCGGTCGAGCACGACGACCATGACGTCGCGGATGTCGCACGCCTTGCGCTCGGCGACGAGCTTCAGCGTCTCGGCGAGCGGCCGGTCGAGGTCGAGGCAGTCGGCGATCTCGGGCCCGCCCGCCATCTTCATCATGTAGACGCACGGGCCCGGGTCGAACATCGACCCGCGCTCGGCCAGCCCGATCACCGATAGCGCGTTGGGCATCCCCTTCGCCGTGAGCGTCGTGCCCTCGAGCGGGTCGACGGCGATGTCGACCTGCTGGGCGTCGCCGGTGCCGATCTGCTCGCCGTTGTAGAGCATCGGCGCCTCGTCCTTCTCGCCCTCGCCGATGACGACGACGCCGTCCATCGCGACCGTGTCGAGCACGAGGCGCATCGCGTCGACGGCGGCTTGGTCGGCGGCGATCTTGTCGCCCATGCCGACGAGCCGCGCCGACGCCAGCGCGGCCGCCTCGGTGACGCGGACCAGCTCGAGGGCGAGGTTGCGGTCGGGGCGACCGCCGCCCTCCCCGGGCTGCTCGAGGACGTGATGCTCGATCCCGGCCATCCCGCTAGAGGACGCCCGGGGGCTTGCGCGCGCGCTCGACCTCGGAGGCGCGCAGCGCCGACCCGATGAGCATCGCGAGCACGCCGGCCAGCGCGATGAACCAGCCGTACTTGAGGCTGACGAGGCTGCGCACCTCGCCGGGCTTGCTGATCAGTCCGCCGTAGACGATCAGGCCGAACGCGGCGATCGAGGTGACGGCGGTCATCTCGCCGCGCGCCCACGAGAGCTTGTGTCCGCGGAGGACGATGTAGGCGAGGACGAATGGCGCAACCGCCGCAGCGAGCAGAAGCCACCGCTGGATGTCGTGGACCTCCCACCCTGTGTAGCTGCCCGCCTCACCGCCGGGAATGATGTTCGCGGTGGCTCTCTTCGCGTTGTACCAAGGCAAGAAGACGCTGACCGCGAGCACAGCGCCGCCGGCCATCGCCAAGAACTCGTGCCACGTCAGCTTCTTCGACGCGCGGGCTTCCTTCTTCTCCTGCTCGGTGGCCACGGCGCGGGACCCTACCCCACGTAGACGCCGACCGCGTTGGATGCCGTCCCGTTCCAGGTGAAGCGCCAGTCGCCGGTGCGCGCGGGCACGGCGACCTCGAAGTACCCGCGCTCGTGCAGCACGCGGACCGGGTCGCCGACCGGGACGAACACCTGGCTCCCGGGCTCCTTGACCTCGAGCTGGACGGACTGCGACTCGCCGTTCGGCGCCGCGCGCACGAAGCCCCACAGCCCGAGCGACTGGCCGGGCGCGACCTGCCGCGGCGCGTCGAGGCCGAGCCGGTACGCCTCGTAGGCCGGCTTGCGGCGTCCGTCGGCGTACTTCAGGCCGGACTGGTACGTGCCCCAGTAGCGCCGGTCTGAGCGCCGGAACTGCGTGCGCGGCGGGTCGTCGATGAGCTGGAACTGCGTGAGCGCCGCGACTCGGTCGTCGAGGTAGGTGATCCGCTCGGCCTGCACGAGCCAGCGCGCGTGCGAGTCGGGGTTGACGCCGCGGTAGGGGTCGGGCGGCGTCTGGTAGCCGTACTCCGTGTACCAGAGCGGGATCTCGGGCGGGATCCGCCCCAGGCCGGCGGCCGCGTCGAGGATCCGCGTCAGGCGGTCGCGGTCCGCGAGCGTGATGTCGTCGGGGTTGGGGTGCGGGAGGTCGGGCGGCGAGGTGATCGAGTACGGGTGGTGGGCGAAGCCGGAGACCTCGAAGCGCCCGGAGGCCTCGAAGTCGTCGCACTCGCCCTGCGGCTGCGGGAGCAGGTCGCGGTCCAGGCAGAACAGCTCGCGCAGGAAGAGCCCGGGCCGCATCGAGATCGTGCGCGACTTCGTGTCGTGGCCGCGCGGCGCGGTCTCGCCGAGCAGGACGACGTCGTTCTCGTGGCCCGTGCGCTGGAGCGCGGCCAGCGTGCTGCGCACGAGGCGCCGGTAGATGGCCGGCGACGCCGGCCTCCCCCGCTCCCACTGCGGCTGGATGCGCGAGCCGAGGTTCGGCTCGTTCCAGATCGACCAGGTGTCGACGCGCGGCAGGCGCCGCTCGCCCTGGTTCTCGTCGCGGTGCCGGCCGTCGTAGCGGCGCGCGATGACCTCGACGAAGCGCCCGAACTCCGAGGCGTTCGGCTTGAACTCGCCGTTGAGGTGCTTGCCCCGCTCCTTCCCGGTCGCCCACAGTGGCGCGCTGCCCGTGACGTTGAGCAGGACGTCGATCCCCATCTCGCGCGCCTCGCGCAGCAGGTGGTCGTGGTTGTCGAAGACCTTCGGGCCGTAGTAGAGCTCGCCGGCGGGCCGCTTCCCCTTCAGCGCGTCCGGCGCGAAGTGGTGCCAGTGCAGCGTGACGCGGATGCTGTCGACGCCCAGCTCCTTGAGCTCCTTCAGCGTCGCCGTCGCGCGGTCCGGGCCGCGGTAGAGCAGCAGGTTGTCGTCCATGAACATGGAGTCCTGCCGCTGGTTGGCCGCCGCCGGGGCGGCGAGGACGAGCAGCGCGAGCAGCGCCGCGACGAGGCTACGCATCGACCGACGCCGCGATCTCGAGCAGGTCGCGACGTGCCCACGGCCCCTGGGCGGTCAGGCGCAGGTGCAGCCCGTCGCGCTGCCAGCGCAGCTCGTGCGCGGGGCGCAGCGACGGCTCGGCCTCGGCCAGCGCGAGCGTGCGCAGCTCGACGTCGCCGGCGCGCTCGGCCTCGACGTCCCACGCCCGCTCGGGCGGCGGCTCGGCCCCGGCGTAGAGCGCCAGGCGCCCCGGCGTGCCCGCGCGCGTGTCGTCGAGGTTCCATTCGACCTCGGCGCCCACGCCGCTCGGCCGCACCTCGACCCAGCGCGCCAGCGGCACGGCGGCCTTCGGCAGCGGGAACGCCCGCCCGAGGTGCGCGTCGGCGTCGGCGATGCCGCTCCATGGCTCCGGTCCGGGTCCATCCACGACGGCGTAGGGTGCCAGGTCATGCCCGACCTGCGCTGGGGACTGACCGTCCCGTTTCCCGGAGTGCCGCTGCATGACCATGAGGAACTCTTCCGCCGGGCGGAAGGTGCGGGCTGGCACGACCTGTGGTCGGAGGAGACCGCGGGCGCCGACGGCTTCGCGCCGCTCGTCCTCGCCGCCGCGTGGACCGAGCGGATGCGCCTGGTCACCGGGATCGTCAACGCGTTCACGCGCGGGCCGGCGGTCATGGCCCAGCACTGCGCCGCGCTCCAGGACGCGAGCAACGGCCGCTTCGTGCTCGGCCTCGGCTCGTCGTCGAACGTCATCGTCGAGCGCTGGAACGAGATCCCGTTCGAGAAGCCGCTCTCGCGGGTGCGCCACATGGTCGAGGCGCTGCGCCCGGTGCTGGCCGGCGAGCGCGGGCCGGGCGGGTTCAAGCTCGCCGCGCCGCCGGAGACGCCGCCGCCGATCATCCTCGCCGCGCTGCGGGGCAAGATGCTCGGCCTCGCCGCCGAGGCCGCCGACGGCGCGTTCACGAACTTCCTGCCGATCAGCGGCGCCAAGCAGGTCGTCGAGACGTTCGGCCGCCCCGACAAGGAGCTGGCCTGCCGCTTCTTCCTCGTCCCCCAGCCGCGTGACGAGGCGATCGGCACGGCGAAGTTCATGTTCACGAGCTACGCGACGGTGCCGGTCTACACCGAGTTCTTCCGCTGGCTCGGCTGGGCCGAGAGGATCGACCCCGTCGTCGAGGCGTGGCAGGCCGGCGACCGCAAGCGCGCCGTCGAGCTCGTGCCCGAGGAGCTCGTCGACGAGATCTTCGTGTTCGGCACGCCGGACGAGCAGCGCGACCGGCTGCTCCAGTACGCCGACGCGGGGATCACGACGCTCGTCCTGACGTTCTTCGCCGGGCCCGACGAGCTGCCGGGGCTCATCGACGCGCTCGCCCCGCGGTGAAGCGCTTCGAGGAGCTCGACCTCGCTGCCCGCGCGCCGGAGGACCGCCCGTACCTCGTCATCAACATGGTCGCGAGCGTCGACGGCCGCGCGACGCTGCACGGCAGGACGAAGGACCTCTCGAGCCCCGCCGACAAGGAGGTCTTCTTCGCGCTGCGGCGCGCCGTCGACGCGGTCCTCGTCGGGACGGGGACGCTGCGCGAGGAGCGCTACGGGCCGATCCTGCCGGGGGCCGAGACGCAGCCGCTCGCGATCGTGTGCAGCCGCACCGGCGACTTCCCCGACGACGTCCCGCTGCTCAGCGACCCGGAGCTGCCGGTGCTGCGCCACGTCGGCGACATCGGCGAGGGCCTGCGCCTCGCCCGCGCCGAGCACGGCGTGCGCTCGGTGCTCTGCGAGGGCGGCCCGACGCTCAACGGCGCGCTGTTCGCCGAGGACCTCGTCGACGAGCTCTTCCTCTCGATCTCGCCCCAGATCGCGAACGGCCCCGCGCCCCTCACGATCGTGGAGGGCGCGGGGCCGGGCGGGCCCGTCGGCCTCGAGCTCGTCTGGACGCACGAGGCCGACGGGATGCTGTTCTGCCGCTACGC
>DASVRH010000189.1:0-18398 GCA_036388715.1 Solirubrobacteraceae bacterium
CGCCGGTCCGGCGCGTTGCCTACGCGGTCGAGCAGGCCCGCGTCGGCCAGCGCACCGACTTCGACAAGCTGACGCTCGACATCGAGACCGACGGCTCGATCGACCCCCAGGCCGCGCTGCGCGAGGCGTCGGAGATCCTCATCTCGCAGCTGGCGATCTTCACCGACGCCGACCGCGTCGAGGAGCTGCGCGCCGGCCCCGGTGGGGCGCTGGCCGCGGACGGCAACGGCGCGGCCGCGGGTGCGGTCGGCGCGGGCGCCGGCCCGGGCGCGGGCCCGATGCAGGACATCCTCATCGAGGAGCTCGAGCTCGGCGTGCGGTCCTACAACTGCCTCAAGCGGGCGGGGATCCAGACCGTCGGCGACCTCATCTCCAAGTCGGAGTCCGAGCTCGCCGCGATCCCGAACTTCGGCAAGAAGTCGATCGACGAGGTCGTCGAGACGCTCAACGCGCGGGGCCTGGACCTCCGCGACGACTAGGTCCCATGCGCCATCAGAAGACCCGTCACAAGCTGAGTCGCTCGGCGGCGCACCGCAAGGCGCTCCTCATGAACCTCTGCAAGGAGGTCATCGAGCACGAGCGGATCAAGACCACCGAGGCGAAGGCCAAGGCGGTCAAGCCCGAGGTCGAGCAGCTCATCACGCTCGCCAAGCGCGGTGACCTGCACGCCCGGCGTCAGGCGCTGAGCGCGCTCGGCCAGGACAAGTTCACCGTCCACAAGCTGTTCGAGGAGGTCGCCCCGCGGTACGCGGAGCGGCCCGGCGGCTACACCCGCATCCTGAAGCTCGGTCCGCGTCGCAGCGACTCGACCGAGATGGTCTTCATCGAGCTCGTGTAGTCGCGGCGCGGCTGAGCTGCGCCGCCACCAGCGCGTGGCCGTCGAGGGTCACGCCCGCCTTCGTCAGCGCGGGCGCGCCGTCGTACGCGGCCTGGTCGAGGTGCGGGTCGCGCCGGGGGTCGAACGTCGCCTCGAGCGTGGCGTCGAGCGGCAGCTCGGCGATGCCGGCGGCCTGGGCGATCAGCTCGTGGTCGTCGAGGTCCTGACCCCAGCCCCACGCGAGCCTGGCGGCGGCGAGGGCGAAGGGGCGCGCCTTGCCGTGCTCGGCGGCCAGCGACGCGGCGCGGTTGGCCGCGCGGCCCGCGGGCCGGACGTCGGGCCAGAGGAAGCGCAGGTTCAGCCGCCTGGCTGCGCGCTCGGCGCGGTCACGGTCCGCGCTCGTCGTGGGGTTGCCGATGGCGGGGATCCACTCGGCCTCCGGGAAGTCGGTCGCCACCGCGTCGGCGGCGAGGTACGTCCACGGGGACGAGAGGTCGAACGCGAAGACCGTCCCGGTCCTGCGCCGACGGAACTGCGCGAGCTCGATGACCTGACCCATGTGAGTTGCAACGCAGCAGGACGCTGGAGATTGCCTAGTACCTTCGTCCATCGTGCGGACGGGACCTAGACTGGGCGCGTGAGCACACGGGCCTCGGACGCCGAACGTGATCGTTGTGCTCGCGCCCTGCGCGACCACGCCGCGGCGGGCCGGCTGGAGGTCGGCGAGCTGGAGGAGCGGCTGTCCCTGGCGTACGGCGCGCGGTACCGGTCGGAGCTGCGCCTCGTCCTGCGCGACCTGCCGGGGGACCGCGCGGCGCGCTTCGCCCGGGCGGTCGACCGCATCGATCGCCTGCTCCTGAAGGCGCACGCCGCCTGGTTCGGCGTCGTCAACGGCTCGCTCGTGGGGCTGTGGGCGGCGACGGGGCAGGGCGACTTCTGGCCGGCGTGGACCCTCGCGCCATGGAGCGTGGTGCTCGCCTGGCACGCCGGCGGGTCGTGGAGCATCCGGCGGCTGCTGCGCCGCCCGGCGCCCCGGCGGCGCCTGACCGCCTGAGCTCGCCCTACCGCCGCCTGCGGTAGTGGTAGCCGTGCGAGCGGGCGAAGCCGGCCTTCGCGAAGAGCCTCTGCGCGGGCTCGTTGTCGGCCTCCACCTGGGCGTAGAGCGTCGGCGTCGTACGCGCGCACGCCGCCAGCAGCCGCGACGCGACGCCCGTCCTCCGGGCCTGCGGCGCGACATGGAGGCGGAAGACGCCGGCGACGTCGCCGGTCCGGATGCAGAGCACCGCGCCGAGCTGCCCCTCCGCGAAGGCGAGGACCTCGTCGCGCGAGCGGGCGAGGACCTCGGTCCGCACCGCCTCGTTCGGCCAGGCCATCGGATCCACCGGCTCGACGCGGCCCGGGGACGCCTCCGTCGCGGCGGCCACCGTCGCGGCGGAGGCGACGAGCACGTCCGTGGCGCCTTCCGCGGCCCACCCCCGCCGCTCCAGGTCGGCGTCGAGGGGCCCGAGCGACTCGATCGGGGCGACGGCGATCAACGCGTCCTCGCCGCGCGCCTCGTAGAACGCTTCGACGGCGCCGACCTCGAGATCGCGACCCAGCGGAAGGGCCGAGTTGTTGCGGCGGTGAGGGACGCGGGGGGTCGCGCGGAGCAGCCACCCCTCGCGCTCCTCGGCGACAGCCGCCGGCCACGCCGCCGCGGCTGCGCGTTCGAGGAAGAACGGGTCGGGCGGAGACGCGCTCCTCGGGGCGGCCGGGTCCGGCGCGGGCACGCGTGGGAAGGTACGCGCGATGACGACGCGGCTGCTGCTCGAGTACGTCGGGACGCACTTCGCCGGGTGGGCGAGGCAGCCGGGGCTGCGGACCGTGCAGGGCGAGCTCGAGGCCGCGCTGGCGACCCTGCTGCGCGAGCCCGTGCAGCTCACGGTCGCCGGGCGGACCGACCGGGGCGTGCACGCCTGGGGGCAGGTCGCCAGCCACCCGGGGCCGCCGCCCGACCTCCGCGGCATCAACGCGCTCACCCCGCCGGACATCGCCGTGCTCGAGGCCGCCGAGGCCCCAACCGGCTTCGACGCGCGCAGGGATGCCGTCTCGCGGACGTACTGCTACCGCGTCCTGCACCGGCGGATCCCGAGTGCCTTCGATCACGGGCGGGCGTTGCATGTGCCGTACAGCTTGGATCGGGAGGTGTTGCGAGAGTGCGCCGGACTGCTCCAAGGGACGCACGACTTCACGGCGTTCACCCCCACCGAGACCGACCACGTCCGCTTCGAGCGGAACCTGATGGTGGCGGAATGGCGGGAGGAGGGCGGCGACGAGCTCCAGTTCTGGATCACCGCCGACGCGTTCATGCGCAACATGAACCGCGTCCTCGTCGGGACGATGCTCGAGGTCGCGCGGGGGAGGCGGACGGTGGCCGAGCTCGCGCGCCTGCTCGAGGGCGCGCCGCGCGAGGAGGCCGGCCCGACGGCGCCCCCGCACGGCCTCTATTTCGCCCGCGCCGACTTCGGGGAGAAGGGGGCCGCACGCGAGGGGGCCGCGGCCGAAGGGACGGCTCCCGAGGGGGCGGAGGGGCGGGCGGAGGCGCCCTAGGCCGACTCCTCCGCCGCGTACCGCGCGAGCCAGTCGCCGAGCCGCTCGGCGCGCGCCTCGTCCCCGGCGCCCCACGGCTCCCACGACACCTCCGCCCGCGACCGCACGACGTGCAGCACCTCGTCGAGCCGGCACACCGCGAAGAGCTGGAGCGAGCGGGCGTCGGAGCAGATCACCGTCAGCCGCGCCCGGTGGCGCACCATCCGCGAAGCCTCGTCGCACAGCACGTACAGCCCGCTGATGGCCAGGAAGTCCACGCCGCTGAGGTCGACGACGACCGAATGCCGCCCCCGGTCCGAGGCCCGGATCAGCCAGTCGCGCAGCGAGGGCGCGCTGCCGACGTCGATCTCGCCGCGCACGTCTACGATCCGCCCGCCACCGGCGGAGTCCGATCCAGCCGAGATGAGGGCGACGGCCCTCGACATACGGCCCCGATTACCCCCTCTGATCCGGGCCGTATCCTCAGCCGGAGTGCACGTGCTGCTCACCAACGACGACGGGATCGAGGCCGAGGGGCTCCAGGCGCTGCGCCGCGCCCTCCTCGCCATCCCCGACGTCGAGAAGCTCGCCGTCATCGCCCCCGACGGCAACCGCTCCGCCATGGCCCGCTCGATCACCACGCGCCGTCCCCTCTGGGTCGAGGAGGTCGACTTCGGCGACGGAACGGTCGGCTACGCCACCGACGGCACGCCGGTCGACTGCGTCCGGTTCGCCAGGCTCGGCCTCGTCGACGGCTTCGACGCCGACGTCATCGTCAGCGGCATCAACCACGGCTCCAACCTCGGCGACGACATCACCTACTCGGGCACCGTCGCGGCCGCGCTCGAGGGCATCGTCCTCGGCCTGCCGGCGATCGCGGTCAGCCAGCAGTCCGCCGCACGCGAGCTCGACTTCCGCCTCGGCACGCGGTTCGACTTCGAGATCGCCGCGAGGTTCACCGCCGCCATCGTGGGCGAACTCGACGACGTCCCGCTCGAGCCCGGCACGCTGCTCAACATCAACGTCCCCGCCGGCGAGCCGGACGGCGTCGACGTCACCCGCCTCGGCAAGCGCATCTACCGCGACGAGCTGAAGCTCCACGAGGAGGAGGGAGCGCGCAGGCGCTACTGGATCTACGGCGACGCGCCTGACTTCGCCGACGAGCCGGGGACCGACCTCGCCGCCGTCGCCGCCGGCCGCATCGCCGTCACCCCGCTCCACTTCGACCTGACCGACAGGCGGGGGATGGACGCCCTCGACCTGCACGACCTCGCGCGGCTGCTCGAGCCCGCGGCCGAAGAGATTTGAGCGGCACGACCGAGGTCCCCGAGGAGGTCCGCCGTCGCGTCGAGGAGCTGCGCGAGCGCGTGGAGTACCACGCGCGCCGCTACTACGTCCTCGACGACCCCGAGATCGGCGACGACGAGTACGACGCGCTCTTCAAGCAACTCCAGGACCTCGAGGAGCAGTACCCGGCGCTGCAGAGCCCCGACTCGCCGACCAAGCGCGTGGGCTCCGAGCCGGTCAGCCAGCTCACGAAGGTCACGCACGAGCTGCCGATGCTCAGCCTCGCGAACGCCCGCAGCGCGGAGGAGCTGCGCGCCTGGGTCACCCGCATGCGCACCCACCTCGCGAGGGAGGGGATCGAGGACCCGAGCTTCACCTACGTCTGCGAGCCGAAGATCGACGGCCTCGCGATCAGCCTCCTCTACAGGGACGGGGTCTTCGTCCGCGGCGCCACGCGCGGCAACGGCGAGGTCGGCGAGGACGTCACCCACAACCTCCGCACGATCCGCACGATCCCGCTGAAGATCGCCGACGCGCCGCCGGTGCTCGAGGTCCGTGGCGAGGTCTACATGTCGCTGCCCGACTTCACGGACCTCAACGAGCGCCGCGCGAGCCAGGGCCTGTCGACGTTCATGAACCCGCGCAACGCCGCGGCGGGCACGATCCGTCAGCTCGATCCCAAGCTCGCCGCCGAGCGCCCGCTCAGCCTGTGGTGCTACGGCCTCGGCCGCGTCGACGGGGTGCGCTTCGAGCGGCACTCCGACGGGCTCGAGTGGCTGCGCGAGCGCGACTTCCCCGTCAACGACGACATCGCCGTCCTGGACACCGAGGACGCGGTCGTCGAGCTGTGCCAGTCGTGGGAGAGCCGCCGCGGCGCGCTGACGTTCGAGATCGACGGCGTCGTCGTGAAGGTCGACGACCTCGAGCTCCAGCGCCGGCTGGGCTCGGTGGGCCGCGACCCGCGCTGGGCCGTCGCGTGGAAGTTCGCCCCGACGACGAAGGTCACGAAGCTCCACGACGTCTTCTGGAACGTCGGCAAGTACGGCGACCTGCACCCGTTCGCCTCGCTCGAGCCGGTGCACGTCGGCGGCGTGACGGTCAAGCTGGCCACGCTGCACAACGAGGAGGACCTGCGCCGCAAGGACATCCGCCCCGGCGACGACGTCATCGTCACCCGCGCCGGCGACGTCATCCCGCAGGTCATCTCGCCTGCCCCGCACGAGGCCGAGCGCACCGACCGGCAGCCGCAGCCCGAGCCGCCGGCGCGCTGCCCGGTCTGCAAGACGCCGACGATCAAGCGCGAGGACGAGGTCTTCACCCGCTGCCCGAACCGGATGTGCGAGGGGCGCCGCTGGCAGCTGCTCAAGCACTTCGCCTCCGAGGGCGCGATGGACATCGAGGGGCTCGGCGAGAAGCAGGTCGACGTCCTGATGCGTCAGGGCCTCGTGAAGACGGCCGGCGACTTCTACCGGCTGACGGTGGAGGAGCTGGTGGGCGTCGAGAGGATCGGCGAGGTCTCCGCGAGGAGGATGGTCGACCGGATCCAGGCGTCGAAGGAGCGGCCGTTCGGCCGCGTGCTGTTCGGGATCGGGATCGAGGGCGTCGGCAGCGTGACGGGCCGCAACCTCGCGCAGCGCTTCCGCTCGATCGACACGCTCGTCGAGGCGACCGCCGAGCAGATCGCCGAGACGCCCGGGATCGGCCCCAAGGTCGCGGCGCTCATCGAGGAGCAGCTCGACGACCCCGACATGCTCGACCTCATCCGGGACCTCAAGGAGCTCGGCCTGCGGCTCGAGTCCGAGGGCGCGCCGCCCGGCGAGGGCGTGCTGAGCGGCAAGACGCTCGTCCTCACGGGAACGCTCCCCGACCTCACGAGGGAGGAGGCCACCGAGCGCATCCTCGCCGCCGGCGGGCGCGTGACCTCCAGCGTCTCGAAGAAGACCGACTACGTCGTCGCCGGCGACTCGCCGGGCTCGAAGCTCGAGAAGGCCGAGCGGCTCGGCGTCCCCGTGCTCGACGAGCCCGGCCTGCTCGAGCTGCTCGCCGGTCAGCCCTCGTAGCGGGCCAGCGCCGCGGTCATCCGGTCCTGCAGGCGCCGCGCGCCGTACGGGTCGACGCCGTTCATGAGCCACGCGAAGGCGACGCGGCCGCCCGGCGTGTCGCAGATCCCGACGAGGTTCGAGACGCCGATGATCGTGCCCGTCTTGCCGCGGCAGCGCCCCGCGGCGGGCGTCCCGCGCATGCGGTCGTGCAGCGTGCCGTCGCGGCCCGCGACCGCGAGCGACCGGCGCCAGATCCGCGCGTCGGGCTGCTCGTCCATGTAGTCGAAGAGCCGCACGACCTCGCGCGGCGTCGTGCTGTTCGAGCGGCTGAGGCCGGAGCCGTCGACGATCACCGGCGTGACGCCCGCCCGGTCGAGCGTGCCGATGACGACCTGGGCGCCGCTGCCCGTGGTCCCGCGCGCGCCGCTGAACGCCGCGCCGAGCCCCTTGAGCAGCATCTCGGCGTAGAAGTTGTCGGAGGGGACGTTCGTCGCGCGGATGAGGTCGCGGATCGGCGGCGAGGGCATCGCGCCCAGCTCGAACGCGTCGCCCGGCGCGCGGCCCATGCCGGTGCGGCCGGTGACCTGCACGCCCTGGGCGCGCAGCAGCTTCGCGAAGCGCTTGGCCGCGTGCCGTGCCGGGTCGACCTGGAAGCCGCGGCCGACGAGGAGCGCCCCGAGCCGCCCGCCGAGGTCGCTGTCGGGCGCGAAGCTCGTGCGCGGCGTGCCGCGGCGGCGGTCGAAGAGCGAGTCGTCGGCGCGCACGCCGCCGGTCACGCTGCGCAGCCCGTTGCGCCGCACGTCGGCGGCGAGCTGCGCCAGGTGCGAGTCGGTCAGCGTCGGGTCGCCGCCGCCGACGAGCCAGATGTTCCCCTCCAGCCGGCCGTCCTCGTCGAGCTCCGACGCCCCCAGGACGCGCGTGGTCAGCTGGTGGTCCGGGCCCCAGCGCAGCAGCGCGCTCGAGGTCACGAACAGCTTCTCGACGCTGGCGGGGATGCGTCCCGACCCCTCGCGGACGGCGACGATCGAGCGGCCGTCGTCGAGGTCGACGGCGTACGCGCCGGTGGCCGGGCCGGCCTGGCGCAGGGCGTCCGTGACCCTCGACCGGACCTGATCGGCGTCCAGCGCGGCCGCCGTCGGCGCGCCGGCGAGCACGGCGACGAGCGCGAGCAATCCCCCCAGAGAGCGCATCGAAGGGCAATGACACCACGCGGACCGGATCGGAGCGGTCCGCGGCGGAGGTACGCTGTAGGCGATGGACAACGTCGTCAAGCTCGATCGCGGGCGCGGCAAGGGCGGTGCTCCACGACGTCGCAGGCCGCGACGCTCGAAGACCGCGCTCGTGCTGGGCGGCGGCGGCTTCACCGGGGCGGTCTACGAGATCGGCGCCCTGCGCGCCCTCGACCTGCTCTCCGTCAACCGGACGGTCAACCAGTTCGACATCTACGTCGGCACGTCCGCCGGGTCGTTCGTCGCCTCGCTCGCCGCCAACGGCGTGACGCCCGAGGAGATGATGCGGGTCGTCAACCAGCAGGTCCCGACGCCGTTCCGCGACATCGACGTCGGCACGCTGCTGCGGCCCAACCTCGTCGAGTACGCGCGCGCCGGCGTGCGGCTGCCGTTCAAGGCGCTGGGCATCGCCCGCGAGGTCGCCCCGCAGCTGGGCCAGATCTCGCTCATGGACATCATCCTCGGGCTCGGCGAGGCGCTGCCCTCCGGCGTCTACAGCGGCGGCGGCGTCCAGCGCTACATCCGCGACGTCCTCTCCGACCCCGACCGCAGCGACGACTTCCGGCTGCTCGACAACGAGCTCTATCTGACCGCGACCGACCTCGACACCTGCGAGCGGATCGTCTTCGGCACCGAGGGCTGGGACGACGTGCCGATCTCGACGGCCGTCCGCGCGTCGACGGCGCTGCCGATGGTCTACTCGCCCGTCGAGGTCAACGGGCGGGAGCTGATCGACGGCGGCATCGTCTCGACCACGAACCTCGACATCGCCGTCGAGAACGGGGCGAAGTTCATCGTCGTCGTCAACCCGCTCGTCCCGTTCGTCAACGACTTCCCGACGACGAAGAAGCGCGTCAGCCAGATGGGCCTGCCCCAGGTCGGTTACCAGACGTTCAAGCTCATGGCCTACCAGCGCCTGCACGAGATGGCCCGCCGGTGGGAGGAGCGCTACCCCGGCGTCGACATCGTCCTGATCGAGCCCGAGCCGAACGACGAGCTGATGTTCCAGACGTCGATCATGAACTTCACCAAGCGCGTGCAGATCGCCAAGCACGGCTTCCAGTCGGTGACGCTCAAGCTCGCCTCCGACTACGAGGACTTCCGCGAGGTCTGCGAGCGGCACGGGATCGAGATCTCGGCCACGCGCGTGCGCAAGGTCGTCAAGCACTTCGCCGTCGAGCGCGAGAAGACGCGCGCGTGGCGCAAGATCCTCGAGCAGACCACCGGCGCGCTGCTGCGCCAGTCGGCCAGCGAGTAGGCCTAGGAGCGCGGCACCCGCAGCGGCGGGGACGCCGCGGAGGGCGTCTCGCCGCCCTCGTTCTCGGCGACGACGCGGCACTGGAGGATCTTGCCGGCCGCCCGGCTGGTGATCCGCACGCGGCGGCCGGTGGCGACGAGCAGCCGGTTGACGCCCCAGCGGTAGCGCAGGCGGCGGACCTGGTTGCGGAACGGCGGCGGGTCGCAGCTGACGATCTCGCCGGGCACGATCCGGCCCGACACCGTCGGGCGCGCGAGCGGCTGGGGCGACCAGACCGGCTCGGGCGCGTCGATGAACGGCCGCAGCCCGGCCACCTCGGCGAACACGGTCGGCTCGCGCAGTGCGCCGCACGAGATGCCGAAGCTCACGACGCCGACCTGGATGCCGCCGTCGGTGATGAGCGGCCCGCCGCTGTCGCCCACGCACGGCGACGTGTTCGGCTTGCGGAACTGGTTGCGGCTGCGGGCGCAGAGCATGACGCTGGGGCGGTAGCCGCCGTCGCCGCCGTAGACGCGCCCGCACGAGCGGTCCGACAGCGCGCTGAGCCGGCCGGAGCGCAGGCCGCGGGCCATGCTCGCCCGAGGGTCGCTGCGGGTCACGCCCCAGCCCAGGACGGTCACGGGGGAGGCGGCCCCGTAGAGGCCGACCTCCTCGGGCACGGCGAGCCGCACGGGGGCGACGCCCTCGACGGGCCGCGCGAGCCTGACGAGCGCGACGTCGTTCGCGGGCCCGCCGCCGGACAGCGACTTGTAGCCGGGATGGGTGGCGACGTCGACGCCCTGCACCGGGATCCCGTCGTAGCGCAGCGAGCCGCGCTTCCGTGTGCGCGCGCCGACGTAGAGGCGCAGCGTCTCGACGCGCAGGTCCTCGACGCAGTGGCCGGCGGTGAGGACGCGGTCGGGGGCGATCAGGGAGCCGCCGCAGCCGCGCGACATCGCGACGATCCAGGGGTAGGCGCCCTGGGGGACGCTGCCGCCGCCGACGACGGACGCGCGGGCGGTCGGCGCGCGGTCGGCGGCCGCGGCCGGCGCGGCGAGGCAGGTCAGAGCGAGCGCGCCGGCGAGGGTCGCGAGGCGCAGGCGATCACCGATCACGTCCGGTCTCCTGCTCCAGCGCGTGCATGAGGCGCTCGGCGTGCTGGGGGAGCTGGACACTGGCGCGGATGTAGTCGGGCGCGCCGATCGCTCCGCCGGGCTGGACGATGACGCCGTGCAGCTCCAGGCGGCGGGCCAGCTCGGCGCCGTCCATGCCGCGGGCGCGCAGCCAGAGGAAGTTGGCCTGGCTCGGGTGGGCCTCGACCGCGGTGTCGCGCAGCGCCTCCGTCACGCGCTCGCGCTGGGCGCGCGCGGTCGCGATGTGGCCGGCGACCCGCGCGCCCGTCGACTTCAGCGCCTCCAGCGCGCCGGCCTGGGCGAGCTCGTCGAGGCCGAGGTCCGGCTCGAGCTGCTCGAGCAGCGCCTGCGAGCCCTCCGGCCCGATCGCGTAGCCGCAGCGCAGCCCGGCGAGCCCCCACGCCTTCGACAGCGTGCGGAACACGAGCAGCCGCTCGTGGCGCTCGAGCAGGCGGATGCTCGCGTCGTCGGGCATCCGGTCGGCGTAGTCGACCAGCGCCTCGTCGACGAAGACGATCACCCGCTCGGGCAGTTCGCCGAGCAGGTGGTCGAGCTCCTCGATCGGCATGAGGTCGCCGGTCGGGTCGTTCGGGTTGCAGACGACGACGATCCGCGTGTGCTCGTTGACCGCCGCGAGCAGCTGCTCGGCGCCGAAGCCGGGCACCGGCACGGCGTGGCCGTGCGCGCGGCGGGCCAGCAGCGGATAGAGCGGGTACGACGGCCAGCCGGTGACGAGCTCGTCGCGCGGCTCGAGCAGCGCGCCCGCCGCCGCGGACATCAGCTGCGACGCGCCGTTGCCGACCACGACGCGCAGCGGCTCGACGCCGTGACGGTGGGCCAGCTCGGAGCGCAGCTCGGTCGCGTGCGGGTCGGCGTAGCGGTTCAGCCCCTTGCGCGCCGCGTAGGTGATCGAGTTGACGACGTACGGGTGGGGGAGGCCGGGCCACGTCGTCCGCGCCAGGTCGACGGGCTCGACGATCTCCAGCGCCTTGGCCTTGCGCTCGGCCGACTGCTGGCGGAGCTGCTCGGTGACCTCCTCGTCCGAGAGGGCCTGGAACTGCTTGTAGTGGTCCAGCAGGCCCACTAGCCGGCGTCCGTCGGCGCGAGCGACGGGGAGAGCCCGGCGATGAACACGAGCCAGATCGTGAACGCCGTCACGCCCACCACCGCCGCGACGGCGAAGACGGGCCCGATCGCGCCGCTGCGCTGGTCGTGGCCGGCGGCGCGCCGGACGAGGATCCAGGCCTGGTCGATGCGCCGCATCAGCGCGAGGCCGGCCATCAGCGTCAGCAGCATCCCCAGGAACGCGACGACGATGAAGAGGCTGATCGAGTCCGTGTGGTACTTGACCTGCGCGCCGATCCACAGCCACGCCATCGGGATCGGCCCCCAGAACGTGACGGCCACGAGCCCCTCGAAGACGAGGATCGCGCCAGCGACGATCGAGTCGATCGCCCGGCGGCGCCCCTTGCTGCGCTCCGGCGCTTCGCGGTAGCGCACCGGGCGCGTCCCGGGACGGCGGCTGACGAAGAGGCCGCCGGTGTCAGTGGGGTCGGTGCGCACCCGAGCAGAGTACCCGGGTGCGCCCGCCCTTCAGCCCATGTGGACGTTCAGCCGCTGTAGAGCTGCTCGAAGAGCGGCGCGTACTTCTCGTTGACGATGTTGCGCTTGACCTTCAGGGTCGGCGTCAGCTCGCCGGTCTCCTGCGACAGGTCGTGGTCGAGGATCACGAACTTCTTGACCTGCTCGACCTGCGCGTACTTCGCGTTCGCCTTGTCGACCTCGGCCTGGATCAGCTCGCGCACCTTCGGGTGCTCGGCGAGCTCGGAGATGTCCGTGGGGAGGCCCTCCTTCTCGGCCCACGGGACGACCTCCTCCTCGTCGAGCGTGATGAGCGCGACGGGGAACGGCCGGCGGTCGCCGTGCATGACGCACTGGCTGACCCAGCGCGTCTGCTTCATGTCGTTCTCGAAGTTGGCCGGCGTGAGGTTCTTGCCGCCCGCGGTGATGATGATGTCCTTCTTGCGGCCGGTGATCGAGATGTAGCCGTCCTCGTCGATCGACCCGAGGTCGCCGGTATGCAGCCAGCCATCCTCGACCGCGCCGAACGACGCGTCCGCGTTCTTGTAGTAGCCGCGGAAGATGTTCGGGCCCTTGATGAGGATCTCGCCGTCGTCGGCGATCTTGAACTCGACGCCGGGCAGCGGCCGGCCGACCGTGCCGAACTTGTGGTTCTCGGGCGTCGAGGTCGTCGCGGCGGTCGAGGTCTCGGTCATGCCGTAGCCCTCCATGACCGGCACGCCCGAGGCCCAGAAGAACTCGAGGATCTCCTTGGCGATCGGCGCCGCGCCGGTGACCGCCTCGCGCAGCCGCCCGCCGAACGCCGCGCGCACGTTCTTGAACAGCTTCTCGTCGAACTGCTCGTAGGCGGCGCGCAGCTCGTCGGGGATCGGCTCGCCGTGGACCTCGAGGTCGTGGTACCTGCCGCCGACCTCGCGCGCCTTGGCGAGCATCTCGGGGTCGACGTTCGCGGCGACCAGCGTGTAGAGCTTCTCGAAGATCCGCGGCACCGACGGCAGGTAGGTCGGCTTGACCTCGGACAGCTCGCCGATGATCTGCTTCGTGTCGCCGCCGAAGTACGCGATCGGCGCGCCGACGTCGAACGACGCGAGCTGGATCAGGAGCGCGAACGCGTGCGCGAGCGGGAGGAACAGGTACGTGAGGTCGTCGTCGCCGCGCAGCAGCTCGCGCTCGCCGACGGAGTCGATGATCGCGCGGTAGTTGCCGTGCGTCAGCACGCAGCCCTTCGGGGGGCCGGTCGTGCCCGACGTGTAGATGAAGGTGTACGGGTCGTCCTTCGTGACCGCCTCGGCGCGCTGGAGCAGCTCGGAGGCGTCGCGGCCGCGCCCGCGCTCGCGCAGGTCGTCGAGGGACACGGCGTCCGCGGTCTCGCCGGACGGGTCGATGACGACGATGTGCCGCAGGCTCGGCAGGTTGTCGCGGACCTCCACGATCTTCGCGACCTGCGAGGCGTCCTCGCAGACGACGGCGACGGAGTCCGAGTTGCCCGCGACCCACTCGCACTCCTCCGGCGAGTTCGTCGGGTAGATCGGCACGACGACGGCGCCGGCGGTGGTGATGCCGAAGTCGGCGTAGGTCCACTCCGGGCGCGTGTTGCAGAGCAGGGCGACGCGGTCGCCCGGCTCGATGCCCAGGTCGATCAGGCCGCGGCCGATCTCGAAGACGATCTCGCCGACCTCGCGGAAGGTGTTGTCCCTCCACTCGCCGCTCGCCTTGTCCTTGTGCCGGACGGCCGACTTGTCGGCGTACCTCTCCGCCGCCTTCGGCAGCAGGTCCGCGATGGTCTTCGAGCCGGTGGTCTGCCGCGTGGCGGACGCCGGGGCGGTCGTGGCCTCCATGGATCTCCTCTCCTCCTCTGACGGCGCGCGAAGCTCCCCGCGCCAGGTGCGGAGTCTACGTGGAGATCGAGGGGCGGGCGCTCCCACTCGGGCGCCCGCGGAGCCTTACGCGGTCGAAGGCTGCTCGACGCGCTCGGTGGCGCGGAGGCTTGCGAGGAAGAGGGTCTTGTCGATGCGGCCTTGGAAGATCGGCACACCGAGCTCCATGCACTTCGCGATGACGTCCCGGCGCTCCAGGCCGGCTTCGCGGGCGAGCTCGGTGGGCGTGAGGTGATTGGCCATCGGACGGACCTCCTGGGGTCTCGTATTGCGACTTACGCCACTTATAGCGCCGTCACCGGATGTGTCAACCGTCGTCGTCAGATTGGGTTCGGGTCGTCCAGGAAGACGTGACGGACCCCGAACCGCGCTGACAGCCGGTCACCCAGCGCGCGGACGCCGAACGTCTCCGTCGCGTAGTGGCCTGCGGCGAGGAAGTGGATCTCGCCCTCGCGCGCCTGCGCGAGCACTCGCTCCGCGGGCTCGCCGGTGAGGAACGCGTCGAGCCCGGCGGCGATCGCGTCGCCGAGGAAGCTCGACGCGCCGCCCGAGACGATCCCGATCGTGCGCACGCGCGCGGGCCCGTGGGCGAGGTGCAACGGCTCGCGCCCGGTGAGGCGGCGGACGCGGTCGGCGAGCTCGTCCGCGTCGATGCCGTCGCCGGGGAAGCGCGCCGCGAAGCCGATCGGCGTCCCGGCGTGCGCCGCGAACGGCTCGAGATCCTCCGCGCCGAGTCCCTGGGCCAGCAGCGCGTTGTTGCCGACCTCCGGGTGCGCGTCCAGCGGCAGGTGGTAGGCGGCCAGGGCCATGTCGCTCAAGAAGAGCGGGCGCAGCCGCCGATAGAGCGAGAGGTCGACGTGCTGCGGCATTCCCTTCCAGAACAGGCCGTGATGGACCAGCACCAGCTGGGCCTCCTCCGCGGCTGCGCGCTCGAACAGATCGACGCTCGCGGTGACTCCCGTCGCCACCGTTCGCACCTCCTCCGGACCGGGTACCTGCAACCCGTTGGGGGAGTAGTCGTCGAAGGCATCGGGACGCAGGAGCGCGTCGAGGTCGGAGATTAGGTCAAGGACCGTGACCAACAAGCCAAATAGACGCTACAGTTCCGTGGACACGGGCGGCGCGCCCCGGGACGACGGGCGCCCCAGTCAAGGGGGAAGCAAGATTTCCACGGTCACAGCCGCTCCCGCGCTCCGGCGGGATGGCGACGACATCACCGATAACGACCTCGTCGCGCGCGTCCGCGCGGGCGACGACCGGGCCTTCGAGCGGCTGTACACGCGGTACCACCGCCGCATCGCGAGCTACATCCAGGGGATGGTCCACGACCATGCCCGCGCGGAGGACATCGCGCAGGACGTGTTCATGTCCGCGCTGCGCCGCATGCGCGAGACGGATCGGCCGATCGCCTTCAAGCCCTGGGTCTACGAGATCGCGAAGAACGCGTGCATCGACCAGTTCCGGCGCGCCCGCCGCGCCGAGGAGGTCTCGATGGACGCCGACGAGGGCCTGGGCTCGGCCGACTACGGCCGCCTGGTCTCCTCCACGCCGACGCCCGACGTCGCGCACGACCACAAGCAGCAGATCGACCACCTTCGCGGCGCCTTCGGCGGCCTCTCCGAGACCCATCACGAGATCCTCGTGATGCGCGAGCTCGAGGGCCTCTCCTACCGCGAGATCGGCGAGAAGCTCGGCATGACCCGCCCTGCGGTGGAGAGCACGCTCTTCCGCGCGCGCCGGCGGCTGACCGAGGAGTACGACGAGCTCGTCACCGGCGAGCGGTGCGTCCGCGTCCAGCAGATCATCGCGACGGCCGCGGGCAGCGCCCTCGGCACGCGCGACAAGCGCCGCGTCGCGCGCCACGTCTCCTACTGCCAGCCCTGCATGCGCCACGCGCGCATGTCCGGCCTCGACGCCGGCGACCTGGTGCACAAGCCGGTGCGCCAGAAGATCGCCGCCTTCCTGCCGCTCCCGGCCTTCCTCAAGGACCGGATCGCCGGCCACGAGGCGAGCGCGTCCTTCGCCCAGTGGTCGACCCAGGCCTCCTCGGTCGACCCCAGCCTCGTCGCGACGTGGGGCAAGGCCGCCGCGACGGCGGCGACGATCGCGATCGCCGGCGTCAGCGCCGGCGTGGCGACGAACCGCGAGGGCGTGCTGCCCGACTCGCTCGGCGGCGTCTCCTTCCAGTCGATCACCGGCCAGGACAACCCCGGCGGCAGCGGCGGCGACGCCACCGTCGCGGCCGGCAGCGGGTCGCGCTCCGGCTCGGCCGCGGGCGGCTCCGCCGCGTCCGGGGCGACGGGCGCCGGCGGCGCGCGCGGCAGCTCCTCCACCTCGGCCGCCGACGGCGGCTCGGGCTCGGGCTCCGGCTCGGCGACGGCCGATGGGTCCGGCGCGGGCTCCGGCTCGGACTCAGGCTCCGGCGACGGCTCGGCCTCCGGCGACGGCGTGGCCGCCCTGGGGGGCGCCGGCTCCGGCACGAGCGCCTCGGGCTCCGGCGGCGACGCGGGCGACACCACCGGCGACGCCGGCACGCTGCTCTCCAGCCTCGGCGGCTCGGGCGACGGCGACTCCAGCAACGGCTCCGGCCCCAACAAGGGCGGCAACGACGGCGGTGACACGAGCGGCGGCGACGAGCCGGCGATCGAGATCCCGTCGGTGTCGGTCCCGGCGGCCACCGGCGGTGGCGACACCGGCGGCGGCGACGGCGCCGCCAAGCCCAACGGCAGCAACAACGGCGACGGCCAGGGCGCCGACAACGCCGACGGCGGCGACACCGGCTCGCCCGTCGAGAACATCGGCGACAAGAGCGCCGAGGTCATCGGCGGACTCGTCGGCGGGTAGCGTTCCGGCCCACGGTGGCCGACGACGACTTCCTCGCCTCAGTCCACGACACGAGCCTCTACTCGATCGGCGCGTTCTTCGCCGACCGCAACCCCGACCTGGTCGAGGACGTGATCGCGCAGGCCGCCGAGATCGAGGAGACGGGCCTGGAGCGCTATGCGGCGCAGGAGGAGATCAGCCTGGAGTCGGCGTTCCAGACGCTCGTCACCGGGCTCGCCGTCCGCTACTACAAGGCCGTGGCACCGGGCGGCTAGACTCGTGCCCCTTCGGGGCGTGGCGCAGCCTGGTAGCGCGCACCGTTCGGGTCGGTGAGGTCCCCGGTTCAAATCCGGGCGCCCCGATGAAGCTCCTCAGTCCACCCGCGCTACTGATCGTCCTCACCCTCGCCGCCTGCGGGGGCGACGACGAGTCCGGGACGCGGACCGAGACCGCCGCGATCCAGCAGGAGCGCTCGCAGTCCTCGCCGGCACCTGCCGAGCAGGCCCAGGCCGACGGCCCGCTGCGGCTGGTCAAGGTCGGCGACTTCGCCGGGCCGCTCTTCGTGACCTCGCCGCCGCGCGACCGCCGGCGGGTGTTCGTCGTCGAGCAGGGCGGGCGGATCCGGGTCGTGCGGGGCGGGCGGGTCCTGCGGCGGCCGTTCCTCGACGTCTCGGCGCGCATCGTCGCGGGTGGCGAGCAGGGCCTGCTCGGCCTCGCGTTCGCGCCGGACTACGCGCGCTCGCGCCGGTTCTACGTCAACTACACGAACCGCTCCGGCGACACGCGGATCGTCGAGTACCGGGCGCGGCGCTCCAACCCGAACCGCGCCGATCCGCGCAGCGCCCGGGTCGTGCTCGCCCAGGACCAGCCCGAGGCGAACCACAACGGCGGGATGCTTGCCTTCGGGCCCGACCGCCTGCTCTACATCGGCCTCGGCGACGGCGGCGGGGGCGACGACCAGCACGGCGAGCGCGGCAACGCCCAGGACCTCGGCTCGCTGCTCGGCAAGATCCTGCGCATCGATCCGCGCAGGCAGGGCCGCCGGCGCTACCGGATCCCGCGCGACAACCCCTTCGTGGGCCGCGGCGGCGCGCGGCCGGAGATCTACGCCTACGGCCTGCGCAACCCGTGGCGGTTCTCGTTCGACCGCGAGACCGGCGACCTGATCATCGGCGACGTCGGGCAGAACGCGGTCGAGGAGATCGACTTCATGGCGCGGGGCGACGCGCGCGGCGCGAACTTCGGCTGGCGGCCGTTCGAGGGCTCGCGGCGCAACTTCGAGGACGAGGACGCCCCCGGCCACGTGCCGCCCGTCATCGACCTCGGCCACGACGACGGCTTCTGCTCGGTCACCGGCGGCTACGTCGTGCGCGACCCGCGGCTGCCCGAGCTCCAGGGCCGCTACGTCTATGGCGACTACTGCGACGGCCGTATCCGAGCGGCGCGCCTGAGCGCGGGCGACGCGAGCGGCGACCGCGCGCTCGGCCTTCCCCGCATCGGGCCGATCTCGTCGTTCGGCGAGGACGCGCGCGGCCGGGTCTACGTCACCTCGCTCGACGGCCCGGTCTACCGCTTCTCGCAGGAGTGACGCTCGAAGCCCACGACGTCGCGCTGGTCCGGGCCGACAACCCCGGGCCGTTCACGCTCGGCGGCACCAACACCTGGCTCGCCGGCCGCGACCCGTGCTGGATCGTCGACCCGGGGCCGGCGCTGGACGAGCACGTCGAGGCGGTCGTGCGCGAGTCCGAGCGCCGCGGCGGGGCGGGCGGGATCGCGCTCACCCACCGCCACGCCGACCACGCCG
>DASVRH010000190.1:0-4254 GCA_036388715.1 Solirubrobacteraceae bacterium
CCCGCCCGCCGCGGCCGGGTAGCGACTACCGCTTGAGGTGGTCGCCCTTCCAGTCGTAGGACTTCGTCGCCGTCGACGAGGCCTTGTCCGTGCCGCGCACGGCCGACGTCGTCTGCGCGAACGTCAGCGTCGAGTGGGCGACGGCGTCGGACATGATCTCGAGCACCTTGTTGTTGATGTTCGAGGGGTAGCTGTCGCAGGCGATGTGGTAGCAGGGGTCGTACTGGCCCGAGAGGCCCGCGTTGACCGTGCCGCCCCAGAAGGGCACCTCGTCCGCCGTCTTGTGCTCCTCCGCGCCGGTGAAGATGCCGCCGGCCGGGATGCCCGCCGAGGTGAACCCGTCGTAGTCGGAGCGACCGTCGAACGGGATGCGCTCGGTGTACTCGCCGCGCGCGTCGAAGAAGGACTGGAAGACCTTCTCGATCGTGCCCGACCCGTTCGGGCCGGGGAACGGGAACTCGGACCCGTCGCCGTCGTAGATCAGCTCCGCGTAGTTCGGCGAGGCGAGCATGTCGAAGTCGAGCATCGCCGAGATCGAGCTGCGCTGGGCCTTGGTGAGCGTGCTGACGTAGTAGTCGGAGCCGAGCAGGCCCTGCTCCTCGCCGCTGAACCACATGAACCGCACCTGGTTGACCGGCTTGACGCCGAGCTTGGCCATCTGGAGCGCGACCTCGAGGTCAGTCGCCGTGCCCGAGCCGTCGTCGTTGATGCCCGGGCCCTCGGGGACCGAGTCGAGATGCGCCCCGACCACGACGACGCGGTCGGTCCGACCGGTCTTCGTGTCGGCGATGACGTTGCGCGTCGGCATCCGGTCGGTGCGCGTGGACGTCGCGTAGCTGACCGTGCCCGGGTGGTCCACCAGATGGCGCCCGGCGGCGTACGTCGTCTCGATCACGGGGATCGTGACGCCGTAGTCCTCGACGGTGCCGTTGATGATGCCGTTGCGCTCCGGGTCGCCGAGCGTGCCCTCGTTGAAGATGATCACGGCGGAGGCGCCGCGGTCCTGGGCGTTCTTCGCCTTCAGCCCGAAGTCGCAGGTGCCGCGCTGGATGACCGCGACCTTCCCGGTGAGCGGGACCGTGAAGTCGGTCGCCTCGCAGCCGGCGCTCGAGGTGCTGGCCTGCTGCGTCGGCTGCACGAAGTCGACGACGACGATCGGGACGTTGGCGCCCGACCCGGAGCCGGAGCCCGTCATGGTCAGGTAGTCGGTGCCCTCCGCCCACGGGCTGGGCGGCGCGGGTGACGCCGACAGCGACGCCGGCGCGAGCTCGTTCCACACCGTCGCGACGAACGGCTGCGAGCGCACGTTGAAGTAGCCGGTCGCGTTGAGCTTCGAGATGACGTAGTCGGCCGACTGCTCGTGACCGCGGGTGCCGGTCGAGCGCTGGCCCTTGTTCTGGTTGGCGATCTGCTGCAGCTGCTTCAGGTGCGCGCGGATGCCGGAGGTGTCGTTGCCGACCTTCACCGCGTCCTGCAGCGGCTTGGTGTTCGTGGGGGTCGCGGCGTAGGCGGGGCCGGCGACGGCGGTCGCGGCGACGAGCGCGGCGACGGCGAGATGGCGGGATCGCATCTGAGCACGCTATCCGCGATGACCGGCCCAGTGCAACATCGCCTTCATGCTCCGGCGATCCTCCGCATCGCGTGAGGTTCGGGGCGCGGAACCCGTGCAACCCGGGCGCCCGCACCGGCGGGGCGCCCCATCCGCCGAGCCTCGCGCGTAGTGCGTGCCCGCCGTCTGATCTTCCTGTTCCTCGTCGCCTGCGCCGCCTGCGCCCTCGCCCCCCAGGGCGCGGCGGCCGCGGGTGGCCTGCGGGCCGGCGACCGCGGCCCCGACGTCGTGGCGCTCCAGAAGGCGCTCAGGCGCGCGGGGATCCGGGTCAGTGCCGACGGCAGCTACGGGCCGGCGACCAGGCGGGCCGTCAAGCGGTTCCAGCGCCGCGCCGGGCTGCGGCCGAGCGGAACCGCGGGGCCGAAGACGCTCGCCGCGCTCGGCCTGAGCCTCGCTCCCCGGGAGGAGGAGCCCGCGCCCGCTTCGCCGGCCGCCCCTCCGGCTCCCTCGCCCGGCACGCCTGCGCCCGAGGGCGGGCCGGTCCTGCCGCCCGACGCGCCGCCGGCCGTCCGCGCCGCCGTCGACGCCGCCAACCGCATCGCCGCGACGCCCTACGTGTACGGCGGCGGCCACCGCGACTTCGAGGACGACGGCTACGACTGCTCGGGCACGGTCTCCTACGTCCTGCACGCCGCGGGGCTGCTGGACCGCCCGCTCGTCAGCGGCGACCTGGCGCAGTGGGGGGAGGCCGGCCCCGGGCGCTGGATCACCGTCTACGGCCACGCCGACCATGCGTACATGGTCATCGCCGGCATGCGCTTCGACACGTCCGGCCTGCGGCAGACCGGGACCCGGTGGCAGGAGAGGCCCCGCTCGCCCGAGGGCTTCGCCGAGCGCCACCCCGCCGGGCTCTAGCTACTCGCCCGCCGCCCTCACGATCGCCGCCGCCGAGCGCTCGACGTCGGCCGCCGTCGTCGACCAGTTGGTGAAGGAGATCCGCACGACGTGCTCGCCGTTCCACGACGTGCCGCCGAGCCAGCACGTCCCGTCGCGCTGGACGGCGGCGATGATCGCCCGGTTCGCGTCGTCGCCGCCGGGGAAGCGGACGAGGACCTGGTTGAGGACGACGTCGTTGAGGACCTCGGCGCCGGGCGCGTTCCGGGACAGGAGGCCGGCCATCTGGCGGGCCTGCGCGCAGTTGCGCTCGACGAGCTCGGCGACGCCGCGGCGGCCGAGCGAGCGCAGCGCCGCGTAGACCGGGATCGCCCGCCCCCGGCGCGAGGACTCCGGCGAGAAGTTCGCGGAGTCGCGCTGGCCGGGGTCGGCGACGAGGTACGGGCCGGCGTAGGCCATCGAGCCCATGTGCGCCTCGACGTCGCGGACGATTGCGATGGCGTTGTCGTAGGGGACGTTCAGCCACTTGTGGTTGTCGACGCCCCACGAGTCGGCCTGGTCGACGCCGGCGACGAGGGGCTGGAGCGACGGCGCCGCGGCGGCCCAGAGCCCGAACGCGCCGTCGACGTGCAGCCACGCCCCGCGCTCGCGGCACAGCGGCGCGATCGCCTCGAACGGGTCGAACGCGCCGCTGGCGACGTTGCCCGCCTGGGCGCAGACGATCGTGGGGCCGTCGACGTCTCCGAGCGCGTCGGCGAGCGCGTCGGCACGCATGCGGCCCTGGTCGTCGGCGGCGACGGGGGTCGCGGAGGCGCTGCCGAGGCCGAGCAGCCGCAGCGAGCGCTGGATCGTCGCGTGCGCCTGCTCCCCGATCAGCACGCGGACCGGCGGGGCGCCGACGAGGCCGTCGCGCTCGACGTCGTGGCCCGCGTCGCGCAGGACGCGGTGACGCGCGGCGGCCAGGCAGGTGGTGTTCGCTCCCTGGCCGCCGGTGACGAACCCGAAGCTCGCGCCCGGCGACAGCCCGAGGAGGTCGACGATCCACGCGCCGGCCACCTCCTCGATCGCCGCGCCGGCGGGGGAGAGCACGTGGAAGCCGGGCGCCTGGTCCCAGGCGGAGGAGAGCCAGTCGGCGCCGAGCGCGGCGGGCAGCGAGCCGCCCATGACGAAGCCGAAGTGCCGCGGGCCGGACGAGGCGACGACGCCGGGGTCGGCCTGCGCGGCCAGCGCCTCGAGGATCGCCGACGGGTCCTCCCCCTCGTCGGGCAGCGGGGCGGCGAGCGCGTCGCGCAGCTCGGAGCCCGTCGCGCGGGCGCCGACGTGGCGGTCGTCGAGGCCGTCGAGGTAGCGGCGGGCGAGGTCGACGGCGGTGTCGAGGCCGCTGGTCCGGTCGGTCATCTGGTGATCAGACCAGACGACCGACCGGTGGGCAAGCGGCCCTACTCGACGGCGGCGACGTGCGGCTCGCGCCCGTCGACCCAGAACACGTGGGCCGTCGTGGCGCCGCTGTCGGCGAGGGCGAGCGACCGGGGGTCGATCTTCTCGCCGCTGCCGAGGACGACGTCGTCGGCGGCCGTGCGGGCGTGGACCGAGCGGGTGGTGCCGTGCTCGGTCACCCAGACGAGCGTCCCGGTGCGGCGGACCTCGAGCGCCATGACGTTCTCGGCGGCCGAGCTGCGCCGGACCTTGCCGGTGCGCGCGTCGATCGAGATCACGCCGACGCGGTTGGTGAAGCCGCGCGCGTAGCCGACGTAGTTGCCGTCGACGTCCACGAGGCTCGCCGGCACCGTCTTGCCGAGCGTCGTGCGCTT
>DASVRH010000191.1:0-8168 GCA_036388715.1 Solirubrobacteraceae bacterium
CGGGCAGAAGGCGTACGCCACCAACGGCGGCATCGCCGCCGTGCACGTGGTGACCGCCTCGGTCGACCCGGAGCTCGGCTCGCGCGGCCAGGCCGCCTTCGTCATCCCGCCGGACACCCCCGGCCTGGAGATGGGCACGAAGGTCAAGAAGCACGGCCTGCGCGCCTCGCACACCGCCGACGTCCACTTCGACGACTGCCGCATCCCGGGCTCGTGCCTGCTCGGCGGCAAGGAGAAGCTCGACGAGCGCCTCGCCCGCGCCCGTGAGGGCACCCGCGCGAAGAAGCAGGCGGCGATGCAGACGTTCGAGGCCTCGCGCCCGACCGTCGGCGCCCAGGCCGTCGGCATCGCGCGCGCCGCCTACGAGTACGCGCTCGACTACGCCAAGGAGCGCGTGCAGTTCGGCCGCCCGATCATCGAGAACCAGGGCGTCGCGTTCACGCTCGCCGACATGAAGCTCGAGATCGACGCCGCGCGGCTGCTCGTGTGGCGCGCCTCGTGGATGGGCCGCAACAACAAGCCGTTCACCAACGCCGAGGGCTCGATGTCGAAGCTCAAGGCGGGCGAGGTCGCCGTCTGGGCGACCGAGCGGGCGATCCAGATCCTCGGCGGCAACGGCTACACGCGCGAGTACCCCGTCGAGCGGTTCCACCGCGACGCCAAGATCTACACGATCTTCGAGGGCACCTCGGAGATCCAGCGCCTCGTGATCGCCAGGGCGATCTCGGGCGTGAAGATCCCGTAGTGCCGCTCCAGACGCAGCGCCTGCGCCTGCACGGGCACGACGTCGAGTACGCCACCGCCGGCTCCGGGCCGGCGGTGCTGCTCATCCACGGCATCACGTCCAGCCTGCGGACGTGGAGCAAGGTCATCCCGCGCCTGGCCGAGGACCACCGGGTCATCGCGCCCGACCTGCTCGGCCACGGCGCGTCGGCCAAGCCGCGCGGCGACTACTCGCTCGGCTCGTTCGCCAGCGGGCTGCGCGACATCATGATCGCGCTCGACGTGCCGACCGCGACCGTCGTCGGCCACTCCATGGGCGGCGGCATCGCGATGCAGCTCGCCTACCAGTTCCCCGAGCGCGTCGAGCGGCTCGCGCTCGTCAACAGCGGCGGGCTCGGCCGCGAGGTCAGCCTGCTCCTGCGCGCCGCCACGCTGCCCGGCGCCGACCTCGTCCTCCCGCTCCTGTTCGGCACGCCGCTGTTCCGCCCCGCGGGGTTCGTCGCCGGGAAGGCGATGGGCGCGCTGGGCCTGCGCTCGCGCGGCGACCTCGAGGGCATGGCGCACGGCGTGCGGTCGCTGCGCCGCCGCGAGGGGCAGCGCGCGTTCCTGCACACGGCGCGCTCGATCATGGACGCAGGGGGCCAGCGCATCAACGCCACCGACCGGCTCTACCTCGCGGAGAGCATGCCCTCGCTCATCGTGTGGGGCGAGCGCGACTCGCTCATCCCCGCCGACCACGGCCGCGCCGCCCAGCAGGCGATGCCCGGTAGCCGGCTCGAGCTCTTCCCGGACGCGGGACACTTCCCGTTCAACGACGAACCCGACCGCTTCGTGGACGTGCTCACCGACTTCATCGCGACGACCGAGCCCTCCGAGTACGACGAGGAGCGCGTCCGCGCGCTGATGCGCCGGGAGGTCGCGCGTGCCGGATGAGCTCGTCCCGATCCTGCGCGGCGTCTCGCACGCGTGGGCGTTCTGGGTCGCCCTCGTCGCCGGCATCGTCCTGCTCGTGCTCGCCCCGGGGGCGGACGCGCGCGTCGCGGCGCTGGTCTACGCCGTCGGGCTGTGCGCGCTGTTCGCGGGCAGCGGTCTGTACCACCGCTGGCGCTGGGACCCGCGCTGGCGCCCGCTCCTGCGCCGCATCGACCACTCCACGATCTTCATCTTCATCGCGGCCTCGTACACGCCGATCGCGCTGCTCGTGCTCGAGGGCCCGCTGCGCGTCGTCGTGCTCATCGGCGTCTGGGCGGGCGCGGTCGCCGGCGTGGCCTTCAGCGTGGCGTGGATCGGCGCGCCGCGCTCGCTGACGGCGGGCACCTACCTCGCGCTCGGGTGGTTCGCGGTGATCACGATCCCGCAGCTCGTCGACCGCCTGCCCGTGGTCCCGCTCGCGCTGCTCGCCGCGGGCGGCGTCCTCTACACGGTGGGCGCGCTGGTGTACGCGTCGAAGCGGCCGGACCCGTGGCCGCGGACGTTCGGCTTCCACGAGGTCTTCCACGCGTTCGTCATCGCCGCCGCCGCCGCGCACTTCGCGGCGATGGCGGGCTGGGTCATCCCGAGCGGGTAGCGCTCAGCAGCCGATCTCGGCGCGGGCGCGCGCGATGCCGAGCAGCAGCTCGTCGGCGTCCGCGTCGGACAGCTTCTTGCCGCGCTGCCCCTCGACCGCGCTCGCGGCCTGGGCGAGGGCGCTGCACGCCTTGTCCGTCCTGCCGTCCTCGAGCGCCTTGATGGCGTTCTCGAGCTTCGACTGGATGCCGCCGCCGATGTTCCCGCCGGCCGCCTCGAGCTGCTCGACGAGGTCGAGGAGGTCCTCGATCTGCTCGTCGGCCGGGCCGTTGGGCTGCGCGTCGCACGCGTCGCCCTGGCCGTCGCCGTCGGCGTCCTGCTGGCCGGAGTTCGGCGCGGTGATGCAGTTGTCGGCGCTGTCCGGGACGCCGTCGCCGTCGACGTCGGACGGCGGGGGCGGCGGGGGCGGCGGCGGCTCGCACGCGTCGCCCTGACCGTCGTGGTCGGCGTCCTGCTGGCCGGCGTTCGGCGTGCTGGGGCAGTTGTCGGTGCTGTCGGGCACTCCGTCGCCGTCGCCGTCGGCCGGCGGAGGCGGCGGGGGCGGCGGCTCGCACGCGTCGCCCTGGCCGTCGTGGTCGGCGTCCTGCTGGCCGGCGTTCGGTGTGCTCGGGCAGTTGTCGGTGCTGTCCGGCACTCCGTCGCCGTCGCCATCCGGCGGCGGGGGTGGCGGGGGCCCGCCGCCGAGGCCCTCGACGCTGAGGTCGTCGACGTCCATGTCGGCCCAGGGCGCGGGCGACCACCACGTGAAGACGGGGTTGCCCATGAAGAGGCGGGTGGGCGCGGGACCGGTCACGGCGACCGGGCCGATCACGGGCTCGGGGTCGTCGTCGAAGTACACGCTGTACTGGCCGTCGACGCGCTCGAGGCGGTACGTGTGCCAGAGCCAGGGCTCCGGGATCGCCCAGCGGGCGGCGCCGCCGGCGTCCAGGAGCTGGATGTGGCTGAAGCTGCTGTCGCCGACGATGCGCAGGACGTTGTCCTTGCCGTACGCGCTGTTCGGCGCGAACGTCGGCTCCCACGCCGTGACCGCGAACCAGCTGCCCCACGGGGCGGGCTTGTTCTGCACGTCGAACCTGAGCCGGACCGAGAGGCTGAAGTCCTCGTTCGGGATCGGGTTGCCCTTGCTGTAGAGGAAGGGGAAGGTCCAGTCGCCGTCGCCCTTAAGAGAGAGCGCGCCGTTCGCGATGGCGGCGGTGCCGATCGGGGGCTGCGCGCCCTGGCCCACGCACTGCTCGCCCGCTCCGGTGTCGATCCAATGACCCGCGCCCTCGGCGTGCGTCACGGCGCTGTCGGCGCACCAGCGCATGCCGGTGGTGGCGTGGCTCGTCTCCCACTTCGCCGCGTCGATGGCGGGGCCGTCGAAGGTGTCCGCGAAGTCGGCGGAGGCCGGCGCGGCGGGGGACAGCAGTGCGAGAACGCCGAGTACGGCGATGGTGAAGGAGCGCATCGTCTTCCTACGATCGACCAACTGGGCGTGCGATTCACTCGCACATCCGTCCAGGTTCGTAGGGTCGGTGTCATGAATCAGACGGTCGAGCTGTGGACCGACGGCGCCTGCTCAGGCAACCCGGGGCCTGGCGGCTGGGCCGCGGTGCTGCGCCTGGGCGACCACGAGCGCGAGATCGTCGGCGGGGATCCGCAGACCACGAACAACCGCATGGAGCTGCAGGCCGTCGTCGAGGGGCTGCGCGCGCTGACGAAGCCGTGCCGGGTGCTCGTCCACACCGATTCGGCCTACGTGCGCAACGCGGTGCGGCAGAAGTGGATCGACGGCTGGCAGCGCAACGGCTGGCGCACGAAGGCAAAGACGGCCGTCGCCAACCGCGACCTCTGGGAGGACCTCCTGGAGGCGATGAAGGAGCACGACGTCGAGTGGGTGCCGGTGAAGGGGCACGCGGGCGTCGAGCTGAACGAGCGCTGCGACCGGCTCGCGGTCGAGGCGGCCCAGGCCGCGCGGGCGGCATGACGGCGCAGCGCGGCATCTTCGTCGCCCCCTTCGGCGAGCTCGCCGACCCGCGCGCGCTGGCCACGCTCGCCGCACGCGCCGAGGAGCGCGGCTTCGACGGCTTCTTCGTCTGGGACCACGTCCGCTACTCGCCGCCCACGCTGGCCGTCGCGGACCCGTGGATCGCCCTGACGGCGATCGCGCTCGCGACCGAGCGCGTGCGCATCGGGCCGCTCGTGACGCCGGTCAGCCGCCGGCGCCCGCACAAGCTCGCGCGCGAGACGGCGACGCTCGACCGCCTCAGCGGCGGGCGGCTCGTGCTCGGCGCCGGGCTCGGGAGCGACAACCACGGAGAGCTCGAGGACTTCGGCGAGGTGACGGACCCGCGCGAGCGCGCGCGGCTGCTCGACGACGGGCTGGCCAAGCTCGAGGGCTACTGGAGCGAGTTCTCGCCCCCTCCGGTGCAGCAGCCGCGGATCCCCGTCTGGATCGCCGCGCGCTACCCGAACCGCCGGCCGGTCCGCCGCGCCGCGCGCTGGGACGGCCTCTTCCCCATCGACCTCGACTCGCCCGACCAACTCGCCGAGCTCGTCGCCGAGGTGCCGGCGCCGCCGTTCGACGTCGTCGTCACCAACCCCGTGGGGACAGACCCCGGCCCGTGGGCCGAGGCCGGCGCGACCTGGTGTCTGACCGGCTTCGGCAAGGAGCCCGCGCGCGCCGCCGTCGAGCGCGCCACCGACGCCGGTCCCTAGCGATCCCGTGGAAGATGCCCGGCATGGACGAGTTCGACGTGCTGGTGGGTGAGTGGAGCATCGAGGCGTTCGGCGAGGTCGGCGGCCGCGTCACGTTCGAGTGGCTCGAGGGGCGGAGATTCCTGGTCCAGCGGTGGACGGTCGACGTCCCCGAGGCGCCGGACGGCATCGCGGTGATCGGGCCGACCGTCGCGGGCGACGGGATCGCCCAGCACTACTTCGACTCCCGCGGCATCGCGCGGGTCTACGGGACGTCGCTCGAGAGCGGGGTCTGGCGCCTCTGGCGCGACGGCCCGGACTTCGCGCAGCGCTTCGCCGGGCGCCTGGGCGAGGACCGCGACACGATCGAGGGCGCGTGGGAGAAGGCGATGGACGGCTCGACCTGGGAGCACGACTTCGCCATGACCTACCGCCGCGCCGGCTAGTCAGATGCGGCGGGCGCGGAGCGTCGCCGTGACGCGATCGCCATCGCCGCTGGCCACCAGCCGCACGCGGTAGACGCCCTTGCGCAGCCCGCGGGCGCGGAGGCGCAGGCGATATGTCGTGCCCGCGCGGCGGGCGGCGGGGCGGAAGCGCCTGACGACGCGCCCGCCGCGGCTGACGGTGATCGAGACGCGTGCCGCGCCGCGCAGGCGGTAGGCGATGCGCAGGGGCGTCGCGCGGCGCCCGCCGAAGACCGGGCGGAAGAGCTTGAACTGCCGCAGCAGGCCGCACGACGCGCGGCGGTGGTGGCCGGCGACGCGCACGAAGCGCCCGCCGCGGCGGCGCAGGACGATGCGCCGGACGTCGACGCGCTCGCCGCCGCGCACCATGGAGAAGCGGACGAAGTACGTCCCGTCGGGCACCCGGCCGGCCCAGAAGGTCGGCGACTGCGCGGCGGGGAAGCGGGCGACGCGGCGCTCACGCACGACCCGGCCGTGGCGGGCGACCTGGAAGACGTCGACGTCGACGGGGAGATCGCCGCGGCGGGTGAAGGAGAGGCGCACGCCGCGCCCGCGCGGGAGCGCGGCGACGGAGCGCAGGCCTGCGGTCGAGGTGCAGCTCGCGCCCGCGGCGCCCCCTCCGCCCGAGCCGCTTCCGCTTCCGCCTCCTGAGCCCGAGCCGCCGTCGCGGAACGGCCACACGCCGTTCGTGACGCGCACGTTGTAGAAGCCGCTCCCTCCGTCCGTGTACCAGATCTCCCCGCGCTCGGGCACGAACGTCGGCCGCGACATCGCGTAGTTGCTCGGGCTACCGGGGCTCGACTTCTCGCTCGGCGGCGCGGCGAAGTACGCGAGCTCCCTCGGGTGGTACGGGTCGCGGATGTCGAACACCCGCAGGCCGGAGAGGATCATCGAGCACGCGACGATCCCCGGGTCTGTGCGGCGCGGCACGTTGCAGTAGTGCGCGGCGTAGCCCTGCACCGGGCTGAGCGTGCCCGGGTCGTCCGCGATCGCGTCGCGGTTCTCGGGCTGGTGGACCTCGAGGCGCAGGTCGGAGACCACCTTCGGCTTCGTCTCGTCGGAGAGGTCGATGATGCGCCCGGCGCCGACGCGCGGGCCGTGCTGCGTCGCCTCGCCGCTCTCGCTCGCCGAGAACTCGTCGACCTCGACGGCGAACGGCTTGCCGCCGATCGTCACCGGGATCGCGACCTGCGGGATCGTCACGAGCGGCCAGTTCACCCGCCCGACCTCGCGGACCTGCGGGTCCGGCTTGCGCGCCTGGACCTCGCTGGAGTCGAGGATGAGCAGCCCCTCCCCCGCGAACCCGCCGCTGCCCATGGCCAGGTAGAGGCGGTTGCCGTCGTCGCTGACCATCAGGCCGTGCGAGCGCTGGTCGCCGCGCCACAGGACCTTCGGGCTCTTCGGGTCGGTCACGTCGATCGCCGACACCTCGCCCGTCGAGATCGACGTCGCGTAGAAGGTGTTGCCGTCGGGCGCCCAGCCGCTCTCGTGGCCGAACCCGCCGGTCAGCCCGCTCGACTGGAGCACCGGGTTGCGGCAGTCCTCGCTGACGTCGTAGATGTCGAGCGCGCCCGGGTAGGTGATCGCGTTGCCGGTGACCGCGGCCAGCAGCCCGCGGCGCTCGTTGAGCTCGAGCGACTCGTGCGGCGTCTCCATGCCGGGCGTGACGAGGTTCGCGGTGCGCTTCGGGTTCGCGGGGTCGCTCATGTCGAGGACGGCGACGCCGGTCGGCGTCTCGGAGAGGCGGACGACGTTCGTGGGGAACAGCAGCGTCGTGTCGTAGAAGGCGCACTCGTGCCCGGCCTTGTCGACGTAGCGCAGCGCCTTGAAGCCGCCGCCCGACTCGACGTGGCTGACCACCTCGGTGTTGCAGCGGTAGCCGTCGGCGCGGCCCGGGTCGTCGCCGGGGTTGCGGCCCTGGATGCCCGGCTCGGGGTCGGAGCCGGGGCCGCAGTCGGCGCGGGGCGTCGCCGGCGGCGCCTGGAGCTGCGCGGCGCTCGCGGTCGGGCCGGGAGCGGCGCTCGTCGACGGGAAGTGGGCGGCGGCGCTCGCCGGGAGCGCGAGCAGCAGCAGCAGGAGAACGGGTACGAGGCGGTACCGCACGAGGGCGCGCACGGTAGTCGCTCAGAGGCCGAGAAAGCGCCGGACGTCGAGCGCCTCCGCGTCGAGTGCGGCCCGGTCCTCGGGCGCGATCGGCTCGAGCGGCTCGAGCGCCACCTCGCCGCCGGCGAGGCTCCACGTCGCGACGGCGCGGCCGCCGACCAGGGCGAAGGAGCGGAAGATGCCGCCGACGGCGACCGCGTCGCCGTGCGGGCCGACGACGTCGTCGCGCGACGCCCAGCCGAGGAGGACCGGGTCGAAGGCGCCGAGCAGGCGCGGCGGCGGGAGCGCGGGCCGGCGGCGCGCCGCCCTCCCGGTCCCCTTCGCGGGCACCATCGCCCCGTGGCCGACCTCGACGACCTCGGAGGCGATCGTCTCGAAGCCCGCGCGCGCGTCGCGCAGGCCGATCCCCGCCCACTTCGCCAGGTCGCGCTCGTCGGCGGGGCCGTGACCCGCGAGGTAACGGCGGGCGAGCTCGGCGAGGGCCGCGTCGCGGTCGACCGCCGGCTGCTCGCCGAGCCAGTCGCGGACGAGCACGTAGGCGTGCTGCTTGCCGATCATCGGGCCGCGCACGATCAGCCCGCGCAGCGACGCGAGCGCGAGCAGCTGGATGAGCCCCTGGCCCTCCCCCGCCCCAAC
>DASVRH010000192.1:0-24568 GCA_036388715.1 Solirubrobacteraceae bacterium
ATGTCGGCGTCGCGCAGCTCGTCCGCGGCGCGCGCGGCGCGGTCGCCGTCGAGCCCGGCCACCGCCGCCACGAGCCGCAGGCCCGTGCCCGCCGCGAGGAGCGAGAGCGCGCGGGCGACGCGGACCGCGTCCTCCGAGGTCCGCTCGAGGCGGCTGAGGATGGTGCGGGCGACCGCGCGCGAGCCGAGCGCCGCGACGTGCTCGGCCGACGCGCTGGACGGATCGACGCCGTCGGCCTGCACGGCGTCGGCGATCTGGCGCAGGACGAACGGGTTGCCCCGCGCGGCGGCGTGGCAGGCGGCGGCGAACACCCGATCCACCCCGGGGCCGAGCTGCGCGCGGAGCAGCTCGCGCGTGGCGGGCTCGCTCAGCGGCCCGGGCGTCACGAGGCGCGCGGCGGGGTCGCTCAGCAGCTCGCGCACCACCTGCGGCTCGCTCCCCGGGTCGCCCGACCGGACCGCGAGGAGGATGACGACGGGGAGCCCCTCGAGCCGCCGTGCCAGGTAGCGCAGGAAGCGCAGCGACGGCGGGTCGGCCCACTGCACGTCGTCGACCCCGACCACGACCGGCTGCTCGGCCGCAAGGTTGGCCACGAGCCAGTACAGGCCGTGCAGGACCGCGAACTCGCCCGGTGCGCCGCCGGCCGCGGCCGGGACGAGGCCGAGCTCCACGCCGGCCGCGGCGGCCGGGCCGCCGAGCGCGGCGGCCCGGCGCTCGGGCGTCGCCAGCGCGAGCGGGCGCTCGACGAGCTGGCGCACGACGCCGCCGGAGAACTCCTGCTCGAGCTCGCCCCCGCGCGCGCCCAGCACGAGCATGCCCCGCTCCTCCGCCGCCTCGCGCGCCGCGCGCAGGAGATGGGTCTTGCCGATCCCGGCCGGTCCCTCGACCGCGACGAGCGACCCGTCCCCCTCCAGCGCGCGGTCGAGCGCCTCGACGACCGAACGCAGCTCGGCCTCGCGCTCGAGCAGGAGCGGCGGCGACACCGTCGCTCAGCCCCCTTCGCGCTTCTTGCGCCGCTCCGCCTTGAAGGCCTCCTTGCGCTTGAACTCGCGGTCGGCCCGGCGCGCGTCGGAATCCCGCGCGGCGCCGCCGCGCAGGCCCAGCTTGAGGGGAGGGGCGATCGGGGTGAAGAGCCGGCGGGTCCGCTCGGCGCCGCAGGCCGGGCAGGGAGGGGCGTCGCCGGGCTTGGCCAGCGCCTCGAAGGTCCCCTCGCAGGCGTCGCACGCGAAGTCGTAGAGCGGCATCAGCGGGCAGTCTTGCGCACCGCCTCGCGCGCCTCGATCTCGTGCTCGTTCGCGCGGTAGCCCTGCCAGAGGTAGCTGAGCCACATGTAGAGCGGGCGGTGCTGGTGCTGCCAGACGTGGCACAGCTCGTGGACGACGAGGTCCTCGGAGACCTGGTCCAGCGGGCGCTTGACCAGGATCAGCGGCCCCGCCTCGTAGCCGCCGAAGCGCCGGAAGCCGGGGATCCGGAACAGCCACGGCGTGCTCAGCACGCGAACGTGGCGCGTCCGCACGGGCTCCCGGTAGAGGGCGAGCGTGTCGAGTCGCCGCTTCGCGCCGTCGATGAGCTCACACTCGCGGGCAGATGGTGGACGCATGGACGATGGGAGGTTCTCACGCCGCCGCGTAGCCTCAATTTCCCGGAGCAATGAAGTCGATCCGCTTTTCCCTCCGCAGCGCCGTCCTGGCGCTGCTCGCGCTGGCGACCCTGGCGCCCAGCGCGCTCGCCTCGAGCGTGCCGCTCGAGGTGCGCCCCAGCCAGGGCCCGTCGGGATCCTCGGCGATCCTCCACGCCAACGGCTTCACCGCCGGCGAGACCGTCCGCGTCTACGTCGACGGCGAGCAGGTGCGCACCGACGTCGCCGAGGGCGGCACCGCCACCCGCGCCGCCCGGATGCCCGGCGAGCAGGGCGTGCACCGGATCGTCCTGAAGGGCGTCAGCTCCCAGACGACGGCCGCGGGCACGTTCACCACCACCGCCGCGAGCGACCCTGCGCGACCGGCCTTCCTCGTCTCGCCGAAGCCGCTCGGCGCCAGCGGCGACCCGACGTGGCCGTACGCCGCCGAGTACCACGTCGTCAACTTCCCGTCCGAAGGCGCCATCGAGGGGCTGTACCCGTGGAGCTCGCCGGACGGGGCCGGGGGCTGCAACTTCGAGGGCTACTTCAGCTTCCGGATCGGCCGCGCCGACCACGACGGCACCTTCGAGGGCGACGACATCTGGCGCTTCGGCTGCATGCCCGTCATCACGCTCGGGGTCGCGAGCCCGTGGGCGGCCGACGAGGCCGCGACCGTCGTGGCCGCCGACGCGCTCGTCCAGCCCGTGACCGGCTACGACGCCACGCGCCGCGTCCGGGCCGTCCCGTCCGTCTCGTTCCACAACGGGCCGATCTTCCTGCTCGGCACGGGCTTCACGCCGGGCGGCGCCGTCTCGCTCGAGGAGCAGTGGGTCAGCACGCCGACCGCGGCGGGCAACGCCGGCCCCGACGGCAGCGTCGTCACGCGCGAGAACGTCGGCGTGCCGCCCGAGTACGAGCAGGAGTACACGCTGACGCAGGGTGCGGCGAAGGCGTCTGCCGCGGCGTGGCGCCAGGAGGGCGCGACGATCCCGCCGACGGCCGCGGCGGCGAACGACCTCGTCGCGCCCGGGACGAGCACGACCGTCGTCGGCGTCGGCCTGGCGGAGGGGACCGCGACGCTCACCGGGCGCGACCTCGACGACACGCCCACCGCGCCGGTGGACGTCGCGGTGGCGGCCGACGGCACGTTCCAGACCTCGTTCGCGATCCCCGGCGGCGCCGACCCCGGCGGCTACGTGATCGACGTCGCGCAGGGCGGGATCGCGCGGGCGCACGCCTCGCTCGCCGTCGGCACCGCGGCGACCACGATGCCCGTCCCCGCGGCCCGGATCGTCGAGCCCGGCCTGGGCGTGGTCGCGATGCAGCCCGGCCAGGCCGCGCAGCAGCGCGACATCGAGGTCTGCAACGACGGCAGCGCCGCCGCCACGTTCACCGTCGCCGACGACAGCCCGAACGTCACGCTCGCGCCCGCGCCGGGCTCGATCGCCCCGGGCGCGTGCGAGACGGTCACCGTCACGGTCGCGAACGGCGCCCCGACGGCCACCCCCGAGCACGTGACCATCACGGCCTCGGCCCCCGGCGGCGTCGAGGCGACCGCGACGCTCGACCGCCTCGTCCGCTCGGTGACGATCGACCCGGTGCCCACCGGCCCCAAGGCGCTGCTGCACAACCCGGACGCCCCGTTCACGCTCAAGGGCACCACGCAGCCCGGCGCCCAGGTCGAGGTGCTCGCCATCGGCTACGGCGAGCCCGTCCGCTCGCTGGGCTGGAGCGAGGGCGCCGACGGCGACGGCGACTGGCAGCTGATCCCGCCGCTGCCGCAGCGCGGGACGCACTACCGCTTCGTCGCCATCCCCGTCGAGCTGGGGCTCGGCGACGACCGCTCGCGCTACCCGACGGCCGGCGGCACGATCTACGGCTCGACCTTCCTGTCGTACTTCGAGGGGCTCGTCCGCAACGACATGACGACGTCGCGCACGGTCTTCCGCGGCGCCGGCGAGCCGACGGCCGGCGTCGAGGACGTCTTCGTGCTCGACCCCGAGACCACGACGGACTCGTTCGACGGCGCGGGCTGGCTCGAGCTGGTGGACACCTACGACAACGACGGGACGCCGAACGACTCGAACTACATCCGCCCCGACGAGGACCCGCGCGAGGGCGGCGGCATGTTCGGGGAGGGCGACATCGTCGTCGAGAACGAGTCGCTCGTCGGCTACTACGCGGCGCCCACGAAGCTGACGCGGCGCTACGAGGCCGACGCCGGCTCGCGCGCGGCGACCGTCATCGACCGCTTCGAGAACACGGGGTCCGAGGACCGCACCTACCAGGTCAGCTTCGTCGCCAACGGCGGCGCCGCCGCCGACCGCACCCGCTTCCGCCTCTCCGACGGGACGACGTGGGAGAACCCGGCCGACGGCGCGATCCTGCGCGAGGGCTCCGCCGTCGACGACCAGGGCTTCGTCGCGCTGCGCGACCAGGACGGCCCGGCCGGGCACGGCGTGGGCTTCGTCTCCTGGCAGAGCGCTCCCGACCGCGTCCGGCTGCGCGACGGCTCGCGCGACGAGGTCGTGCTCGACTACACGATCACCGTCCCCGCCGACGACACGTTCGAGCTGCGCCACGGCATCGGCGCCGCGCCGAGCGACGCCGCGGCCCTCTCGTGGGCGGCGGGCGTGGCCGACTCGACGCCGCCGACGCTGGCCGTCACGAACCCGCCGAACACCGGCCTGACCACCACCTCGCGCAGCTTCACCGTGAGCGGGACGGTCACCGACGCCCTCGGCACGCCGACCGTCGACGTCGCCGTCGTCGACGCGGAGGACAACGACACCGTCCTCGTCGCGCCCGTCGCGGCGACCGTCAACCCGAACGGGACGTGGAGCGCCGGCGTCCAGCTGCCGAACGCCGACGGCCACTACTACCTGCGCGTCGTCGCCGACGACGGCAACGGCAACGTCACCCAGCCGCACTTCCGCAGCGTCGTGCTGCGGCGCACGCCGACGGCGGCGACGGGGGACGCCGACGAGATCACGGCGTTCGCCGCGAAGGTCGACGCGATCATCAACGCGAGCGACCGGCCGACCTCCTACGAGGTCGAGTACGGCCCCACGACGGCCTACGGCTCGGAGGTGAACGGAGGGGACGACCGGGTCACCGGCCACGCCGAGGTCACCAAGACGCTCGCGCTCACCGGCCTGACGCCCTCGACGACCTACCACTACCGCGTGGTCGCCACGAACGCCGCAGGGACGACGACGGGCGACGACCGGACGTTCACGACGCTGGCCGACACCTCGCCGGTGGTGAGCGAGCTGACCGTCTCCGAGCGCGGGCAGAACTCGGCGCGGCTCTCGGGCCACGTCGACCCGAGCACGCACCCGACGACGTGGTGGATCGAGTGGGGCACCGACGAGGATCTCGGCACCGAGACGACCCACAGCGCTCCCATCGTCGCGGGCCAGGACGTGACGACGGTCCTCGACGGGCTGCTCCCGTCCACGACGTACTACGCCCGGCTCATCGCCGCGAACGAGAGCGGCGAGGCCCGTGGCGCGCAGGCGACGTTCACCACCGAGCCCGCCCCCGACGACCCGGATGACCCGGGTGACGGCGGGGGCAATGGCGGCGGCGGTGGCGGCGGCGAGCCCACGCCGGGCCCCTCCGATCCGCCGCCCGCAGGCGATCCCCCGCCGCCGGCCGACCCGCCCTTCACCGGCTTCTTCCCGCCCGCCGGCGACCCCGCCACCCCGACGCCGGGCATCGCGCGCGGGATCCGCCTGCGCGACGTCCTGCGCAAGGGGCTGTCGATCGACTTCGACCTGACCGGGACGCGCTGCGAGGGCGGCTGCCCGCTCGCGATCCAGCTGCTCGTCGACCGCCGGACCGCGCGCCGCGCGCGGATCGCGGCGGCGCCCAGGCTGGTCGTCGTCGGCAAGCGCACCGTGGTCTTCCGCGACGACGTCAGGACGCGCGTCACGGTGAAGCTCACGAGCAGGGCGCGCAAGCGGTTGAAGAGGCTCAAGCGCCTCTCGCTCGTCGTGAAGGCGACGCTCACGGACGCCGGCGGCAAGGCCGCCGTCGCCGAGCGCCGCCTCACCCTGAAGCGCTGACCGGACCGTCGGCCCCTCCGCATAGCCTTCGGCGTCCGTATGCCGCTTGTCGACCTCTCGGCGCCGATCGTCGCCAGCCCGCCGGAGACGCCCGAGCCGCTTCGCACCGAGATCGCGTTCTCCGACCACGCGGCGGGGGCACAGGCGATCGAGGCGCTCTTCGGCGTGCCCCCGCGCCTGCTGCGCGACGGAGAGGGCTGGGCGGTCGAGGAGTTCCGCCGCTTCGGCACGCACAACTCGACCCACGTCGACGCGCCCTACCACTACAACTCGACCATCGGCGGCGAGCCGGCGCAGACGATCGACCAGCTGCCGCTCGACCTCTTCCTGGGGCCCGGCGTCGTCCTCGACTTCACCCACAAGGCCGACGGCGACCCCGTCACGGCCGAGGAGGCCGAGCGGGCGGTGCAGGCGGCCGGCCACGACCTGAAGGCGGGCGACATCGTGCTCGTCCACACCGGCCGCGACGCGTTCCTGAGCGAGCCCGACTACATCGCCCGCGGGTGCGGCGTCACCGCGGAGGCGACGCGCTGGCTGTTCGAGCGCGGCGTCCGCGTCATGGGCATCGACGCCTGGGGCTGGGACGAGCCGCTCCACCTCCAGGCCGAGCGCGCGAAGGAGCGCGACGAGGCCGGCGTCTTCTGGGCCGCCCACCAGGCCGGCCTGCCGTACTGCCAGATCGAGCGCCTGGCCAACCTCGGCGCGCTACCGTCAACCGGCTTCCAGGTTTCGTGCTTCCCGCTGCCGATCGTCGGCGCGAGCGGCGCGCCGGCCCGAGTCGTGGCCATCGTCTGAATGAACCTCACGAGCACCCGCCGCCTCCCCACCCTCGCCGCCGCCGTCGTGCTCGGCGTGCCCGCGCTCGTCGCCGTGGCCTTCGCCGGCGGCGGCCTGGGCGGCGACGAGGAGTCCGTCCGCGAGGCCTGGGGCGGTCACGGCGGCTCGCCGGCGATCGAGACCGGGTCGCCCGAGCGCATCGCGCTCGACGGGCAGTGGTGGGTCCGCGACGACCCGCGGGCGATCGGCACCGGCCACGGGTGGGAGAAGGGGACCTACGGCGGCAATCCCGTGAAGCTCCCGTACGTCCCCAACGCCAAGAAGATCACGGGCACCGAGGGGATCAGGTCGCACGCGGGCTCGGTCGCCTGGTACCGGACGACGTTCGAGGTCCCCGACGACGGCAAGTACGTCCTGCGCTTCGAGTCGGTCAACCACAAGGCGACGGTGTGGATCGACGGCAAGCCCATGGGCGAGCACGTCGGCACCTACCTCCCCTTCGAGATCGACACCGAGCTGTCCGAGGACGACGAGCACACGCTGGTCGTGCGCGCCGACTGGCGCGACCCCGACGCGATGAAGGCCGAGGGCTGGCACCGGGCGTGGTTCAACTTCGGCGGCATCAACCGCGAGATCACGATCCGTCCGCTGCCCGACGCCGACATCGTCGCGCCGACGGTGCGGACCGACGTCGAGGGCGAGGACGCGCGCGTGACGGTCAGCGCGGCGATCCGCAACGTCTCGGGCGACGACGACCCGATCGAGCTGCACGGCACCCTGCGCCGCGGCGACAACGAGCCGATCGACGTCGAGTTCGGCGAGGTCGAGGTGCCGGCCGGCCGCAGCGAGCGGGTCACCGCCACGGTCAAGGTCGAGGACGCCGACCTGTGGTCGCCGGCGTCGCCGACGCTCTACGACCTCGAGCTGTCGACCACCGACGCCGGCGCCCCCGGCTGGCGCGGCCGCGTCGGCCTGCGCGAGATCTCGCGCTCCGGCCCGACGCTCATGCTCAACGACCGCCCGATCGAGCTGCGCGGCGCCTCCCTGCACGAGGACGCCTGGCCGCGCGGCGACGGCCTGCACCCCGAGGACATGGACGAGATCGTCGAGGAGCTCGAGGAGATCGGGGCCAACGCGACGCGCGCCCAGCACCCGCTGAGCCCGGCGCTGCTCGAGCGGCTGGACGAGGCCGGGATCCTCGTCTGGATGGGCGTCGGCCCGGTCGACGCCCCGGGCGCCTGGACGTCGCGCGGCCCCCGCCTGGAGGCCCAGGCGCGCGAGCGGGTGCGCGACTCGGTCGCCCAGCTGCAGACGCACCCGTCGATCTTCGCGTGGAACCTCGCGAACGAGATCCACCCGCAGGGCCACCCGTCCGGGCAGGCGCCGTACATCATCGAGGCCTCGAAGGAGCTCCAGCGCCGCGACCCCAGCCGGCTCGTCGCCCTCGACATCTGGGGCGCCCACCCGCCCACGTTCGACACGCCGATGTACGACCACATCGACGCGCTCGGCTTCACGAACTACCTCGGCTGGTACGACGAGCCCGACGCCACGGCGGAGGAGCTCACGGAGATCATCCAGACCCGGCTCGGCGAGCTGCGCGCCGTCTTCCCCGACCGCGTCATCCTCGTCACCGAGTTCGGCGCCGAGGGGAACGACCTCAACCCGGACGACGCGCCCGGAGGCACCACCTACCAGGCCGATCTGTTGCGCACGCACATCCGCGCCTACGGCGCGATCGACGACCTCGCCGGGATGCTCGTGTGGAACCTCCGCGACTTCGGCGTCGCGCCGAGCTTCAACGGAGGCTCGGTCAACGAGGTCCACGACGACGTGAAGGTCGTCGCGGGCCTCAACACCAAGGGCATCCACACGTACACCGGCCGGCCGAAGCCGGCCGCCCGCGTGGTGCGCGACGAGTTCGCCGCGCTCGCGCGCGGCGGCTGACGCCCTAGCCCTCGTCCGCCGCGGACCCCGCGGCGATCTTGCGCAGGTCGAGCGCCTTGTCGAGCGTCTCGGAGTCGACGCCCTTCTCGCGCGCGACCTCGCGCAGCGTGCGGCCGCTCGACGCGGCCTCCTTGACGATCTCGCTGGCGCGGTCGTAGCCGATGAACGGGTTGAGCGCGGTGGCGACGGCGAGCGTCGACTCCGCCGACCGCTCGCAGCCCTCGAGGTTGGCCTCGACGCCCTCGACGACCTTCTCGGCGAGCAGCTCGCTCGCGCTCGAGAGCAGCTGGATCGACTGGAGCAGGTTGCGGGCGATGAGCGGGATGCGGACGTTCAGCTCGAAGTTGCCCTGCGACCCGGCGACGGTGATCGCGGTGTCGTTGCCCATGACCTGGCAGGCGACCTGGAGCACCACCTCGGGGATGACCGGGTTGACCTTGCCCGGCATGATCGACGAGCCCTTCTGGAGCTCGGGCAGCAGCAGCTCGCCGAGGCCCGCGCGCGGGCCGGAGCCCATCCACGCCAGGTCGTTGGCGATCTTCGTCAGCGAGACCGCGACGACCTTGAGCATCCCGCTCAGCTCGACGAGCGCGTCGCGGTTGCCCTGGGCCTCGAACGGGTCCTCGGGCGCGCGGACGTCGTGGCCGGTCGTCTCGGTCAGCAGCGCGCGGACGCGCTCGGCGAAGTCCGGGTGGGTGTTCAGGCCGGTGCCGGTGGCCGTGCCGCCGAGCGGGATCTGCGCCACCTGCGGCAGGGCCGCCTCGACGCGCCGGCGGCCGAGCCGGATCTGGGCCGCGTAGCCGCCGAACTCCTGGCCGAGCGTGACCGGCACCGCGTCCATGAGGTGCGTGCGGCCGGACTTCACGATGTCCTCGAACTCGCTCGCCTTCGCGGCGAAGGCCTCCTCGAGGCGCGTCAGCGCGGGGAGCAGCCGGTCGCTGGCCTCGCCCAGCGCGGCGAGGTGGACGGCGCTCGGGAAGACGTCGTTGGACGACTGGCCCATGTTCACGTGGTCGTTGGGGTGGGCGCCCTCGCCGGCGAGGTTCGCGATGACCTCGTTGGCGTTCATGTTCGACGACGTGCCCGAGCCGGTCTGGAAGACGTCGATCGGAAACTGGTCGTCGTGCTCGCCCTCGGCGACCTGGTCGGCCGCGCTCGCGATGCGCTCGGCGAGGTCGCCGTCGAGCAGCCCCAGCTCGCCGTTCACGCGCGCCGCCGCGCCCTTGATCCGGCCCAGCCAGCGCACGACGGACACCGGGACCCGCTCGCCGGACACCGGGAAGTTCCCGATCGCCTTGTTGGTCTCGCCGCCCCAGAGCTGCTCCGCCGTCGCCATCACTGCCTCCGCATCGAAAAAAGTTCTGCTCTGGACGGTAGTTGACAGCGCAGTAACGCGGTCCGCGCCCCGGCGCGCCACACTTCCGGGCGACATGGACGGCCTGACCCGACGCTCCCTCATCAGCCGCGCGGCGCTGGCCAGCGGCGCGCTCGCCCTCGGCCCCGCGTTCTGGCAGCGCGCGATGGCCTCCGCCGCCACCCCGGGCGACGGCCCCTACGGCCCGCTCGGCCCGCCGAACGAGCTCGGCATCCGCCTGCCGGAGGGGTTCAAGGCCCGCCTGATCGCGCGCGGCAACGAGATCGTCCCCGGCACCGCCTACCGCTTCCCCGTCCAGCCCGACGGCCAGGCGACGTTCGCCACGCAGGACGGCGGCTGGCTCCTCGTCACGAACTCGGAGTTCCCGCCGCCCGACGGCGGCTCGTCGGCGATCCGCTTCGACCCGTCCGGCAAGATCGTCGACGCCTACCGCATCCTGACCGGCACGGCGATGAACTGCGCGGGCGGCCCGACGCCGTGGGGCGCGTGGCTCTCCTGCGAGGAGACCGACGCCGGCAACGTCTGGGAGTGCGACCCGACGCAGCCCTCGCAGGGCATCCGGCGCCCGGCGCTGGGGACGTTCAAGCACGAGGCGGTCGCCGTCGACTCGGCCGGTCAGCGCCTGTACCTGACCGAGGACTACGAGGACGGCCTCTTTTACCGCTTCACGCCGGAGGCCTACCCCTCGCTCGAGGCGGGCCTGCTCGAGGTGGCGAAGGTCGAGGAGGCGACGGGGAGGGTCTCGTGGCTGCCCGTCCCGAGCCCGAACCCGACGCCGGCGCAGACCGCGACGCGCAAGCAGGTGCCGGAGGCGACGATCTTCCAGCGCGCCGAGGGGATCTGGTTCGACTCCGGCGTCATCTACGTCGCCACCACGCACGACGAGAAGCTCCACGCCTACGACACGATCACCGAGACCGTCCGGGTCATCTACGACAAGGCGAAGATCGCCAACCCGCCGCTCCAGTCGCCGGACAACGTCTCCGTCTCGCCGGCCGGCGACCTCTTCGTGTGCGAGAACAGCGACGGCAAGGACGGCCACATCGACGTCGTGCTCCTCACGCCCGACCTCCAGATCGCGCCTTTCCTCTCCGTCGAGGGCCCGAGGCACATCTACAACAACCTCGTCCTGGGCCCGACCGAGCTGACCGGCCCGATCTTCGACCCGTCGGGCACCCGCTTCTTCTTCACCTCGCAGCGCGCGCGGCAGACGACCACCGGCGACGAGCCCGGCCCCGGCGAGGTCTACGAGGTCACCGGCCCGTTCCGGCTCGAGCGCCCGCGCTCCGGCCCGCTCTCGCCGGGCAACCCGCGCGAGGCCGGCCAGGCGGTCGGCTCGGGGCAGGGCCGGTCGCCCGGCGCGCAGCTTGTCGGGCCCGCGCTCGGCATCGAGGTGCCGCGGCGGATCCGCTGGACCGAGATGCGCCGGCGCGGCCTGCCCGTCGCCATGACCATCGACGGTCCCGCGGACGTCGAGATCACCGTCAGCGCGCGCTTCGTGGCCGCCGCGCAGCGCGGGCGCCGGGCCCAGCGGCGCCGGTACCGCCTCGCCCACGCCGAGAAGCGCTTCGCCGGAGACGGGCCGCAGGTGGTGCGCGCGCGCCTCACGCGCCGCTCGCTGCGGCTGCTGCGCGGTCGGCAGCACGCGCTGAAGATGGCCGTGCGGGTCCAGGTGGGCGAGTCGGCGGTGACGCGCACGACCGTCCTCGGCGCCTCCCGCCGCCCGCGGCGCCGCCGCCGCCGGCGCGGGCGCTAGGCAGACGCCATCGCGGCGACCCACGACGCGAACTCGTCGGGCCTGTCGCGCAGGACCTCGAGCGCGCCCGTCCCGACGATGACCCCGTCGCATCCGGTCGCCTCGCGCACCTCGCGGACGTCGGCGGGCTCGCGCAGGCCGAAGGCGCAGAACACCGGCAGGTCCGGCCGCGCCGCGCGGACCGCGTCGACCTTCGCGCGCATGGCCTCGGGCGTGGCGGAGCGGTCGCCGGTCTGCGTGCCGAGGCTGACGTAGACGAACCCGCCGCCCGCGGCGAGCAGCCGCCGGTCGTCCTCGCCCAGCTCGGGCCTCATCCCGCTCACCGCGCAGACGAGCGCCGACCCCCACGAGGACGCCTGCTCGGCGTGCTCGACCCACGCCTCCGGGTCGTCCTCGAACAGCAGGGCGCTGCTCGCGTCGAGCGCCTCGCGCGGCGCCGCCCAGCGGTCCGGCGCGGGCCAGGCGCCGCCGTAGAGGATCCCCACCGCCTTCGGTGTCCGCTCCACCCACGCCGCCACGCGCGGCGACCACTCGCGCAGCTCCGGACCCGCGTGCTCGAGCGCCTCGGCGATCAGCGAGCCCGTGCGCGGCGACCAGCCGCCGTCCGCCACGACCGGGAACTCCACGAAGGCCACGCCGGCCTCGAGCGCGGCGTCGAGCGCCGCCTCGCTCGCCTCCCAGCTCGGCCAGCCCGGGATCAGGTAGAGGCCGAGGTCCCCGCTCAAGCGCGCCGGGCGATGTCGCTGGTGCGGGCGCCGCAGTACGTCAGCCAGAGGTTCGGCTCGCCGTCGTCGAACGCGTAGCCGCCCCCGTCGCGGCGGAAGCTGTCGATCCCCTCGGCCACGCCGCTCCAGTCGATCTCGGGCGGCCGGCTGATCTGCGCGGCCCGCGATCCCCAGTACATGGTCGCCGGCGAGGCGGGCTTCGAGTGCTCGGGGTCCCAGTGGATGCGCCGCCCGTCGAAGCACGCGGCGACGAAGTCGCGGTCCTCGGCAGCCACCTCGGTCGCGCCGAGGATCTGGAGCGTGTGCAGGCAGCAGTACGTGCGCTCGATGTCCGGCGCCTGGCCGGGCAGCAGCGCGAACCCGCCGCCGGAGTCGGCGCAGCGTGCGACGAAGGCCTCGATCGCGTCGCGCTCCTGCTGCTCGAATCCGATCTCCGCGAGCTGGAAGGCGCGGATCGCGTAGTACAGCTCGTCGACGTCCACCTCCACCGTGTCGCCGGCGGGCAGCACCTCGGCGCGCAGCCAGCGCGCCAGCGCCTCGCGGTCGGGCTCGAGGTCGACCAGCCCGGCCGACATGACGCGGACGGCGTAGTAGGTCGAGTTCAGCGCCGACGCCTCGTCGGCCTCGGTCGGCGCGAAGCCGCCGTCGGGCCGGTGGCAGGCCCGCACCAGCTCGGTGGCGACGCGGCGCTCCTCGTCGCTCGGCCCCGCGCCGAGCGTGTTCAGCGTCTCGAGCCCGAAGCGCGTCGCCTCGACGGTCGGCGCCTCCTCGTCGATCTCCACGAACGGCCCGCCGTCGAGCGCGCGCCCGCGCACGAACGCCGCCGTCTCCGAGAGCACCCCGTCCATCGTCGTCATCAACCGGCCTCCAGTCCGAAGAAGTCGCGCTGGGGCGGGAGCCCCCGCGGTGGAAGGTTCAGGAAGTCCGCGGGCGGCGGGCTCTTCGGCGCGCACCGGTCGAAGAGCAGGTTCTCGCGCCGCGCCACCGGGTCGCCGGTCTCGGCGAAGCAGCCGTAGCGGTCGAGCGCGGCGGCGCGCGCACGCTGCTGGATGCCGTTGCGCCGCTGCCCGCGGGCGAACTCGTTCAGCTCGCGGACGAGCAGGCCGGAGAGGACGAACGAGAGGAGGTCGGTCGGCTCGACCTCGGGCAGCCCGTGCTCGCTCAGCGTCTGTACGCGGTACGGCTTCGGCAGCGCCTCGATGACGTCGCCGGAGAAGATCGTGAAGTCGGCGGCCCGCTCCGGCTGGTCGGGGCCCGGCCCGCCCTCCTTCAGCGTCTCGAACGCCATCAGGTAGTTGACGTAGCCGAAGATGAGCGGGTTGCGGCTGAAGTAGAAGAAGACCGGCGGCGGGTCCTCGGCCCGGGCGGCGCGCAGCTCCAGCAGCTTCGGGACGAGGCTGCCGTAGCACCCGGAGTCCACGAAGGCGACCTTCGACGCGGTCGCGAGGTTCATCTCCAGGTGGTCGCCGATCATGCCGCTCGACACGGTCCGGCGCGAGAGGTGCACGAGCACGAGGTCGGGCCCGTCGGTGCTGCCGCGGGCGAGCGCGTGGGCCAGCGCGTAGAACGGCAGCGAGTCGCGGCAGAGGTAGACGATCGTGTCGACGTCGTGCGACCGGCACCAGTCGTCGACCCACGCGGTGAAGCCGAACCAGACCGGGAACCAGGGCCGCACGCGCATGAGGAACTGGCGGCTGCACTCCTCCAGCCACTCGTCGCGCCCGTCGCCGGCCAGCCCCCGGTCGGCCGGCGGGGGCGCGAGCCGGGCGATGGTCTCGGCGATCTGCTCGGGGGCGAGGTCCGTCTCCGCGAGCATGCTCGCCGCGAAGTCGCTGGCGGCGGTCTGCTGGTCGGGCAGCGCGCGCCCGCTCCAGATCTCCCACTCGGCGACCCACTCGAGCAGGCGCCGGTTCGGCTCCCAGTGGTCGCGGACGTGCGCGAGGATCGAGTCGAGGATCGGCGGCCGGCTCCAGGCGACAAGCGAGTCGAAGCCAGCGGGAGCCGAGAGGCGCAGCCCCTTGTCCCCCGTCGCAGTCCCACTGATCCCTGTATCGCGCGTCACGGGCTTCCCCCCCGACATGTAAACAGATCATGAACGAAGGGGTGCCACCAACCGATCAGCGGTCAGTGATCGCACAGGTGAGTGCGACTCAACAGCGGCGGAAGCGGCGCGTCGCCGCTCCGACGTCGCCGTCGCCGTCGCGGGCGGCCACGCGAACGCGGTAGGCGCCGGGGCGCAGGCGCCACACGGGCACCTGCACGTGCAGGCGGGCGAAGCGGGCGGTCCTCCGCAGGGTGCGGCGCCCGAGGCGGGCGACGACGGTCACCGGGCCGTCGGCCTGCACGCGGACGGCCATCCGGAACGTCCGCCGCAGGCATCCGCGCCCGGGCACGCCGCTCAGCCGGACGACGGGCTTCGTGGTCTCGGGCGCGCTGCTCTGGAGGCGAGGCTCGGAGGTGGCGGGGGGCTCCTGCCGGGTCCCGTCGGCCGCACGGCACGGCGAGGCGTCCTTGACGACCTGCTTCTCGCCGTCGCGGTAGGTGAACGAGATCTCGTGCTGCCAGCCGCCCGCGGGGCACGTCGGCGGCGTGGAGATGTAGTTGCGGCCGTCCTTCGACACCGGCTTGAGCTCGAGGTCGACCTTCTTCAGCGCCGTGTAGCCGTCGGGCGGGCCGCCGGGCAGCGGGGGCGACTCCGCGGTGATCGTGGTTCCCTCGATCGGGGCCCGCGAGACGGCGCGGCTCGGGGGCTGGTCGCCCTCGAAGAGCAGGATGAGCTCGTCCTGGTTGTTGAACTGCGTGACCTTCTGCTTCGAGTCGGCGGGGCCCGTGTCGAGCACCGCCTCGCCACCGCCGACGAGGCTCGCCTCGGGGCAGGCCGCGGCGCCCTGCGCCATCAGCTCCTGGTCGCTGGCCTTGCACTGCTCGGGCACCGTCGTGTCGAAGCGCGTGCCGTCCGCGAGCTTCTCGATCACGGTCTGCACGGCGTAGGGCTTCGCCTCGGGGTCGTCCGGGTTGACGTAGTCGATCTTGAGGAAGACGCCGGCGCTGCTCGCGGGCTGCTCCTGCCCGCCGGCGTACCCGAAGTCGATCGTCTGGCGGTTGCCCGACTGCGCGAACGCGAGCCCGGCGACGACGACGGCAACTGCGACCCCAACACTCAGCGCACGTATCATGGCGACCCCCTCTCCCGACGAGAGTACCCGAATGCCAGGGACATCATCACCGGTGGAGTACGCCGCTCAGCTCGATCTCGTTCGAAGCGTTGGGCGAACCATCCGGCGCGGGCCGTACCGCGTCCACGTCGTGCGCGATCCGGGGCTCGTCTGGGACGACGACGAGCAGCGCCTGCTCATGGAGATGGTCCGCGGCGCGGCGCTGCGGATGTTCGACGACCCGACGGTGGGCGAGTACTGGGACGGGCGGCCCGACTACCTGAAGAAGATCGACGAGTGGTGGGTGGCCGAGCACGACGACGCCCTCGCCGGGTGGTCGGCGTGCGCGATCCTGGACGGGCCGACCGGCCCGATGATCTACATGGACACGCTCGGCGTCCTGCCCGAGCACCGGCGCAGCCACCTCGGCGCCGTCCTGGGCCAGGAGCCGTGGTTCTGGCTGTGGCGCCGCCGCCGCCGCGTGCCGGTCCTGACCCTGCGGACCGAGAGCCCGATCATCTTCCGTCTCGTACGCCGCCTCGGCGGGCGCCGTCACACCTATCCGCGGCTTGCGCCGGACGGGACGCCGGAGGTCACCGAGCGCGTCGTCGCCTGCGCGCGCTTCACCTCGCAGCGGCTCACCGGCGACAAGCCGATGAACGCGGAGACGCTCGTGGTCCCGGGCGCGCTCGAGGTGGGGTCGCTGTACGGCAGCGAGCCGCCGCCGTGCGGGGCCCCCGACGTCGACGCCTACTTCCGCGCGCACCTCGATCTGCCCGGTGGGGACTCGGTGATCATGGTCGTCGACAACCGGCTCGGCCTTCCCGCGTTCATGAACGCGACGCACTGGCCGGTCCGGGCGACGCTGCGGCGGAAGGGCCTGAACGCCGCCGCGCCCCGCTGACCCCCGCGGAGACGACCGCGCCGGCCGCCGCCCCCGCCGCGGCGAGCCAGAGCAGCGCCACCACGTCCCCGGTCCCGCCGGTCGCCGCGAGCCCGAGGGCGGCCGAGGCGATGATGCTGCCGACGTAGCGGCTGGTGGAGACCAGGCCGGCGGCGACGCCGGCGTCGCGCGCGTCGAGCGCCTCGAGCGCGGCGACCTGGAGCGCGGGGGTGGCCGCGCCGGCCCCCGCGCCGGCCACGAGCAGCAGGAGGCCGAGGACGACGGGCGGGAGGTCGCCCCCCGCCGCGGCGAGCGCCAGCAGCGCGGCGGCGAACACGCACAGGCCGCCGATCGCGGGCGTCCGCCGCCCGGCCCGGGCCGCGAGCCGCCCGGCGAAGGGCGAGACGACGATCAGGGCGATGGCGAACGGCACCAGCGCCGCGCCGACGCCGGCGCTCGACCACCCCTCCTCCTCGACGAGGATCACCGGGAGCGCCAGCAGCACCGCGTAGAGGGCGAGGTTCGCGAGGGCGGTGCCGGCGTTGGCGGCCCGGAACCCCCTGCTCCGCAGGGCGCGTCGAACCGCGCCCCGCGCACGGACCTCCTCACCGCGCCCGCCCGACTCCATGACCCGAGGGACCATGAGGAGAGCGAGGACGACGAGGGGCACGTTGACGAGGAAGAGCGCGCGCCAGTCGAGCTCGGCGAGGACGCCGCCGAGCGGCAGGCCGACCGCGCTGGCCAGGCCGGCGACGGCCCCGAGCTTGCCGATCGCCGCCCCGCGCCGCTCCGCCCCGACCCGCTCGCGGACGAGGGCGAGCGCGTTCGGGAAGACGACGGCGCCCGCGGCCGCCTGGCCGACGCGCGCCACGATCAGCACGGCGAGGCTGGGCGCGAGCGCCCCGAGCACGGAGGCGGCCCCGAAGGCGGCCAGCCCGCCGGCCACGGCCGAGCGGCGCCCGATCCGGTCACCGAGGCGGCCGCCGACGGGCTGGAGGCAGGCCATCGCGACGAGGTAGCCGCTCACCAGCCAGCTCCCCTCGTCGACCGGGGCGTCGACGCCGTCGACCACCGCGGGCAGCGCGACGGCGAGCATCGTCGAGTTGAGCGGGATCAGCAGCGCGGCGAGCGCGACGAGCCGCAGCAGGGCGCGCTCCGAGGAGGCCTGCGGAGTCTCTCCGATCGCTGAGCCCCCGTCATCCGACACAACCGGCGCTCGACGGTAGCGAATTCGCTACTCGTTAAGAACCAGTGAGCGATCGAGAGGAAGCCGTGTCGATCCTGTGGCTTGGCGAGGAGGGGTGCAACGCGACCGATCGGGTGGGCGGGAAGGCCGCACACCTCAGCCGGCTCTTCGCGCACACGCGCGTCCCGCCGGGCTTCTGCGTCGCGGCGAGCATGGACGACCTGGAGGGCGGCAGTGAGACCGACGGGCCGCCGCCCGCGCTGGCCGAGCGCATCGCGGCCTCCTACGCCGAGCTGTGCGAGCGCACCGGGCACGAGGACGTCCCGGTCGCGGTGCGCTCCTCCGCCCTCGACGAGGACAGCGCCGACTCGTCGTTCGCCGGCCAGCACGAGACCTTCCTCAACGTCAGCGGCGCCGACGCCGTCGTGGACGCCGTCAAGCACTGCTGGGCCTCGGCGCGGACCGAGCGCGTGCTCGAGTACCGCCGCAGCCGCGGCCTTCCGCCCCCGCGCGGGCCGATCCCCGTGCTCGTGCAGCAGCTCGTGATGGCCGACGCCTCGGCCGTCGTGTTCAGCGTCGACCCGGTCACGGCCGAGCGCACGCACGTCGTCATCAACGTGAGCTGGGGCCTGGGCGAGAGCGTCGTCGCCGGCTCGGTCAACCCGGACACCCACCACGTCAGCCGCCCGGGCCTCGAGATCGTCGAGCGCCACGTGGCGTCCAAGCAGAAGATGACGGTGGCGGTGCCGGGCGGGACGGACGAGGTCGAGGTCCCGTTCGTGCTGCGCGACGCGCCCGCCGCCGAGGACGAGCAGGTGGTGGCCATGGCCCGCGCCGCGCTCGAGCTCGAGGAGCACTTCGGCTGGCCCGTCGACGTCGAGTGCTGCTGGGCCGAGGGCCGGCTCTACATCCTCCAGTGCCGCGCGGTGACCGCGCTGGCACGCCCCGACGCGACCAAGGAAGAGGTGCCGAGTGGCCGCTGACACGCAGGAGACCCGGACGCTGCCGATCCCCGACGACTTCCCGGTCGACTGGCGGTCGCCCGACGAGCAGAAGCTCTCGTTCATGTGGTCGCAGGATCACTTCCCGAGCCCGATCACCCCGCTGGACTTCGCGTTCTTCCGCGACGTCGGCGAGTTCTCCGTGGGCCGCGTGTGCGAGCACTACGAGGCGCCCATCACCGGCTGGCACATCCGGCGCTTCGGCACCTACATGTACCAGGCCAACATGCCCTTCCGCGGGAGCGAGGAGGAGCTCGAGGCGCGCACCCGCCGCTCGGAGGAGAAGACGCTCGCCGACATGCGGCGCCTGGGCGAGCGCTGGAGCGACGAGCTGCTGCCGGAGATCCGCGAGCACATCGCGTTCTGGGACGGGTTCGACCTCGAGGGCGCGTCGACCGAGGAGCTGCTCGAGCACTTCGACGAGACGTGGAGGCGCGGGCTGCGCGCGTGGGAGATCCACTTCCTCACGATCGTCCCCGCCTACATCGCGCTCAGCGAGTACGAGGAGCTCTACCGCCAGCTGTTCCCCGACGCCCAGACGCTCGAGCCGTGGAAGGCGCTCGGCGGGCAGGCCAACAAGACCACCGAGGTCGCGGAGGGGACGTGGCGGCTCAGCCGGATCGTCGCCGGCTCGCCCGACGTGCGCGCCGCGCTCGACGCCGACGAGCCGATCGCGGCGCTCGAGGACAGCGACGACGGTCGGAGCTTCCTCGCCGAGCTCGACGCCTTCCTCGAGGCCTACGGCAAGCGCAACGACACGTGGGTGCTGAGCGCGCCCGCCTGGATCGAGGACCCGAGCCTCGTGCTCAAGAACGTCCGCGACCTCGCCGAGCGCGCCGACGACGACGCCCCGGCGATCACGACGAAGCAGGCCGAGCGCGAGCGCGAGAGCGCGGTGACGGCGATGCGCGAGCGGCTCAAGGGCTACCCCGCGCCGGTCCGCGACCAGTTCGAGATCCTGATGCGCGCCGCGCGCGAGGCCACCGTCATCCAGGACGACCACAACTTCTGGATCGACTTCTGCTGCGCCTACCGGATGCGCCGCGTGATGCTCGAGGTCGGCCGGCGGATGGCCGACGCGGGCGTGCTCGACGCGCGCGACGACGTCTTCCTGCTCGAGCCCGACGAGCTGCGCGAGACCATGCGGAGCCTGCCCGACCTCGACCGGCGCGAGCTGGCCGCCGAGCGGCGCGAGGCGATGAACGAGTTCGCCGACTACGACCCGCCGCGCCACCTGGGCACCGAGCGCGTCGGGATGCGGGCCGAGAACCCGGTCACCCGCTTCATGACGAAGTTCTACGGGATCCCGCCGGCGCCGAGCGACCGGCCCGACCTGATCACCGGCCTGCCCGGGTCGAGCGGCCGCGCGCGCGGCGTCGCCCGCGTGATCAAGCACGTCTCCGAGATGGACCGCCTGGGCGAGGGCGAGATCCTCGTCGCCCCGACGACGGCCCCGCCGTGGACGCCCGTCTTCGCCACCGCCGGCGCGGTCGTCACCGACTCCGGCGGCGTGCTCTGCCACGCCGCGGTCGTGGCGCGCGAGTACGGCATCCCCGCCGTGGTCGGCACCGCGCTCGCCACGCAGGCGATCGCCGACGGCGCGCTCGTAGAGGTCGACGGCGCGGCCGGCGAGGTCCGGATCCTCGACGCGGTCGAGCCCGCCGACCCCGTCGTCGACGAGGCGCCGACGGTGCCGGCGGGCCGCTTCGCCCGCAACGGCGGGACGCCCGACGCCGGGCCGGAAGAGGCGCTCGAGGACGTGCCATCGTTCGTCGAGCAGGTCCAGCTGCGCAACGAGGACATCATCAGCGAGGCCGAGCAGGGCCTGGTCAACACGCTGCGCGTGCTGGTGGCCGGGTGCGGCAGCGTGGGCGGGTCGGCGGTGGAGCCGCTGGTGCGCCTCGGTGTCGGCGAGCTGATCCTCGCCGACCCGGACGCGTACGACCTCAACAACATCAACCGCCAGGCCGCGACCGTGGCCGACGTGGGGCGGCCGAAGGTCGAGGTCCACGCCGAGCGCGCCCGCGCGATCAACCCGTTCGTCAAGGTCACGACGCTGGGCGACGGCCTCACGCCGCGCAACGTGGAGAAGGCGGTGCTCGCCTCGACGATCGTCTTCGACGGGATCGACCCGAGCCCGGGCCCGCTCTACGTCAAGTACCTGCTGCACAAGTACGCGGCCCGCCACCGCGTCCCGGTCCTCACGGGGGCCGACCTCGGCGGGCAGCCGACGGTGTGGGTCTACGACTACCGCCGTGACAGCCGGCCGTTCTACGGCAAGGCCAACGTCGAGGCGTTCCGCGAAGGCAGGCTGTTCGAGGCGCTCGTGCCGGTGATCGGGCTGCGCAACGTCCCGTCGGACTTCCTGCCGGTCGTGCTCGAGCGCGCGGGCCAGACGCCCGACCCGGATGGCCCCAAGCGCCTGATGGACCGCCTCGGCTGGCCGCAGATCTCCTACTGCACGCAGGCGCTCGGCGCGCTCACCACGCGCACGATCGTCGACGTCGCCCAGGGGCGCGAGGTCCCGCACCTCGTCACCGTCGACCTGCACATGCTCACGCGCACGCCGGCCGAGCGCCGCAGCGCGCGGATGCGGCGGCCGCTGGTGCTGGCCAAGACGGTCCAGACCGTCCGCCGCGCGATGCGCGACGGCGGGCCGGCCGAGCCGGCGAAGAAGGCGGCGGACCCGCTCGCGGCGGTGCCCGAGGCGCTGCTGCCGGTGATCGACGCCGTGCGGCGCTCGCCGTCGGCGCACAACACGCAGCCGTGGATCGTGGCCGTCGAGGACGAGCGGACGCTGCGCCTCGAGCACGACCCGCTGCGGCGCCTCGACGTCGCCGACCGTGACGGGCGCTTCCTCTGCATGGGGATGGGCTGCGCGATCGAGGCCGCGTCGCGCGTCGCCGACCTCGAGTGGCAGCCCGGCGAGATCACCGACCCGCTCGACCCGGAGTGGACGGCGGGAACGCTCTCGATCGCCGGCGTCCGGGCGGACGAGTACCGGCAGGCCGCCGGCCTGCTCGCGGCGCGCGGGACGAACCGGGCGCCGTACTCCAGCCACCGCGTCGAGCCGGGCCTGCTGAAGCGCATCGAGACGATCGGCGCGCGGCACGGGGTCCAGGCCTACACGCTGGACAGCACGCTCGGCATCCGCAACTACGCGAAGTTCGCGGCGAAGGCCGCGATGGCCCCCTTCACCCACGGGCCGTACCTCGACGAGCTGCTCGACTGGATCCGGTTCTCCGAGCGCGAGCGCGACTACGACGCCGACGGCTTCACCCCCGAGACGCTCGGGCTCTCCCCGTCGGCACGGCGCACGCTGCGGGCGCTGAAGATGAACCCGAAGCTGCGCTCGCGCGCGGTGCGGGTCAACCTGCCGGCGCTGCTCGGCTACCTCTCCACGGGAACGGTCAAGCAGAGCGCGGCGCTGGTCATGATCGCCACGCGGTCGAGCTCGCCGCGCGCGTGGACCGACGCGGGGCGGGCGATGATGGCGATCTGGCTCGAGGCGACGCGGGCGAACCTGGCGGTGCAGCCGGTGACGTTCGGGCTGGACGAGGAGCAGCTGCGGCCGGTGGTCGGGACGCTCTTCGGCGCGTCGCTCTCCGACGTGCCCGTGATGGTCATGCGGATCGGGCGCCCGACGATGGCGACGCCCTCGGCGCGGCGGCTGCCGCTCGAGCGGATCGTGAGGGCCTAGAGGAAGGCCTTCAGCTCGCGGGCGACGCCGACGGGGTCGTCGTAGGCCATGAGGAAGCCCGTGCCGGGGAGCACGCGCAGCACCGCGCGCGGGAAGAGGTCGACCGCCTCCTCGGCGACCTCGACCGGGTGCTGCGGGTCGGCGTCGGCCCACAGCAGCAGGACGTCGACGTCGATGCCGGGGTACGCCTCGAGAAGCTCCCGCTGGGCCGCGTGCGGCCAGCGGCGGGCGAGCCGCGACCACGAGCGCACGAGGTTGGGGTTGCCGGCGACGTCGGCGTAGGCGTGGCGGACGAGGTCGCGCGCGGCCGGGTTGCCGGTGGCCGAGAGGCGCGGGCCGAGGCTGGGGCGGACGAGGTGGCGGATCGCGCGGGCGGCGCCGCGGTCGAGCGCCGGGACGCCGCCGAGCCGGGCGGCCGGGCGCCAGCGGCGCTCGAGCGCGTTGGGTGGCGCGGTCCGGTGCAGGCGGTTCGGCATCAGCACGAGGCGCTTGGGGTGCAGTCGCTTCGTGGCCGTCGCGTGGAGCAGGATCTCGGCGCCCGCCCCGTGGCCGCCGACCAACGGCCGCGGGCCGCAGACGTCGCGGCAGAACGCGGCCATCACCTCGGCCAGCCAGTCGAGCGTGTACGGGTGGCGCGGGCGGTCCTCGGAGTCGCCGTGCAGCGGGAGGTCGGGCAGGACGACGCGGAAGCGGTCGGTGAGGTGCTCCACGACGGGCGCCAGCTCGCGGTGCGAGAGCAGCAGCGAGTGCAGCAGCGCCAGCGGCGGCCCGGTGCCCGCCTCGCGGTAGGCGACGCGCGCGCCGTCGGGCGCGTGGAAGAGGCGGAGCCTCACAGCGCCCGCCCCCGGGGCGCGAGGGGCGGGGCCCCTCCCCTCACCCGCGCGCCTCGCCCGCGGCCAGGCCCTCGGCGAGGGCGTCCCGCGACTCCGGCGGCAGCTCGCCCGCGACGCTCCCCTCCAGCCTCCGGACCAGCTCGAACTGCAGCGAGCTGTCGCCCGGCGCGCCGCGGCGCGCGGCGCCGACGAGGTAGCCGAGCCGCAGCGCGGCGCGCGGGTCGTCGGCGGCCTCGGCCTCGAGGTCCTCGGCGACGTCGGTCAGGACGATGCCCAGCTCCTGCTGCTGCGCGTCGGAGTCCGCGCGCCGGACGCAGTCGCTCAGCCGCGTCCCGTCGACGAGCCGCACGTCGCGCGGGGCCGCCTCGAGCGCCTTGGCCACCTCCGCCGCGCCGGCGGTGCACTCGGGCGAGGGAGGCGGGCCGTTGTCCTCGCTGCAGCCGCACACGAGGACCAGGATGAGGAGGGCGGCCCGGCGCACGAGGGGATCGTAGAGTCGGCGCGGTGCTGCGCTCCGAGTTCGACCGCGAGATCCTTCGCCTCGCGGTCCCCGCGCTTGGCGCGCTGGCCGCCGAGCCGCTCCCGGCGCTGGCCGACACGGCGATCATCGGGCACCTCGGCACGACGGAGCTGGCGGCGCTCGCGCTCGCGGCCGCGCTGCTCACCGCGATCTTCTCGCTCTGCATCTTCCTGACCTACGGCACGACCGCGCAGGTCGCGCGCCTGCACGGCGCGGGCGAGCGCGAGCGGGCGGGCGCGCTGGCCGCGCAGGCGCTGTGGCTGGGGCTGGGGATCGGCGTCGTCCTCGCCGCGCTGCTGGCCGCGCTGGCGCCGCAGCTCATCGGCGTGCTCGGCGGCGACGGGCGCACGGGTGACCTGGCCGCGCGCTACCTGCGCATCGCCACGCTCGGCATCCCGATGTTCATGCTCATCCTCGCCGGCCAGGGCTTCCTGCGCGGGGTCGGCGACCTCAGGACGCCGCTGATCGTCCTCGGCGTCGGCAACGTCGCGAACGTCGTCCTGAACGTGACGCTCGTCTACGGCGCCGACCCGGCCTCGACGGCAGCGCGATCGGCACGGCGATCGCGCAGGCGGGGATGGGGCTGACGTTCGTCGTCCTCCTCCTGCGCGGGCCGGCGGCGACGCGCCGGCCGCGGTGGTCGCTCATGGCGCCGCTCGTCCGCATGGGCGGCGACCTCATCGTCCGCACCGGCGCGCTGCTCGGGTCGTTCCTCGTGGCGTCGGCCGTGCTGGCCCGGATCGGCGAGGCGTCGCTCGGCGCCCACCAGGTCGCGTTCCAGCTCTTCGTGTTCCTCGCGCTCGTCCTCGACGCGATCGCGATCGCCGGCCAGGTCCTCGTCGGGCGCATGCTCGGCGCGGGCGACGCCGACCGCGCGTACGCGGCGGCGCGGCGGATGATCGCGCTGTCGGTCGCGGGCGGGGTGGTGCTCGGCGTCGTGCTCCTCGCCCTCACCGACGTCATCCCGCGCCTGTTCACGAGCGACGAGGCGGTGATCGAGCGCGCGCATGAGGTGTGGC
>DASVRH010000193.1:0-13654 GCA_036388715.1 Solirubrobacteraceae bacterium
CGCGCGCCGCGTTGCCGCTCGGCGTCGAGGCGCTGGCGGCCATGACGCGATCGCGGACCGCGACGGTCAGGACCTCGAGCTTGCGCAGCTGCTTGACCACGGGCCCGACGCGGCGGAACCTCGCGCGCTCGGCGCGCTTGAGCGCGCGGGTCAGCGAGCGCGTCGCGGTGTCCATCGCCTTGTCCTCGCTGAGCCAGGCGGCGTAGACGTCCGAGTCGGCCGCGGGCGCGGAGGCAGGCGCGGCCAGCGCGACGGCCGCGAGGGTGGTGAGGAGCGCGACGAGCAGCCGATCCCGCATCGGTCGCCGCAGCGTACGCCCGGGCGAGAGGGCTACGCGCCGGTTCGCACGGGCTCGCCGGGCACGTGCTCCGGCCGCCGCGTCCGGCGCGGGTAGCCGTCGGCCAGCCGGCCGGGCTCGCGCAGCCGCACCGGGGCCGGCGCGGCGTCGGGCAGCGGGACGCCGCCCCGGCGGTCGCCGTCGTCGGGCGGCCGCGGCGGCGGGTCGAACCGGCGGCGGTCGTCGTCGTCCGGGCCGATCCGGAAGGTGCCGAAGATCTCGCGGCCCGCGAGGTGCCAGAACAGGGCGCCGAAGGCGGCGAAGTGGACGACGGTCAGGACGAGGATCGAGACGACCGGGCCGGTCATGCCCGGAGGGTACCCCGCATCGCCGCCATCGCCACGATGGCCTCGGCAGCGTGGCGCCCCTGATCGCGCTTGCCGCCTCCCGTGCGGGCCAGCGCCTGGTCCATGTTCTCGACGGTGAGGACGCCGAAGGCGCACGGGACGCCCGTGCGCAGCTGCACGTCCTGGATGCCGCGGGCCGCCTCCGAGCAGACGAAGTCGTAGTGGTCGGTCTCGCCGCGGATGACGGCGCCGAGGCACGCCACGCCCTCGTACCGGCCGGACTCGGCGCAGTACTTCGCGGCCAGCGGCAGCTCGAACGCGCCCGGCACGTCGTAGACGTCGAAGGAGTGCCCGCCCTCGTCGAAGGCCGACCTCGCGCCGGCGACGAGGCGCTCGGCGAGGTCCTCGTAGAAGCGGCCGACCGCGACGGCGAAGTGGCTCACGAGGCGGGCCCCGCCGCGGCCTCGTCGTCGGCGACGTGCTCTTCGTGGATCATCTCCTCGTCGAGCGCCAGCCCCTGGTGGTGCAGCATGTGGCCGAGCTTCTCCTTCTTGGCCCTGAGGTACGCCTCGTTGTGCGGGTTGGGCGTGTGCTCGATCGGCACCTGGTCGCTGACCGACAGCCCGTAGCCCTCGAGGCCGCGGATCTTCTTCGGGTTATTCGTGAGGATCCGGATCGAGGTCAGGCCGAGGTCGCCGAGGATCTGCGCGCCGATGCCGTAGTCGCGCAGGTCGGCGGGCAGGCCGAGGCGGAGGTTGGCGTCGACGGTGTCGAGCCCCTCCTCCTGGAGCTTGTAGGCGCGCAGCTTGTTCAGCAGGCCGATGCCGCGGCCCTCCTGCGCGAGGTAGAGCAGCACGCCCTGGCCCTCGCGCTCGATCATCGCGAGCGCCGACTCGAGCTGCTCGCCGCAGTCGCAGCGCAGCGAGTGGAAGACGTCGCCGGTCAGGCACTCGGAGTGGACGCGGACGAGCACGTCGGGCTTGCCCTCGACGTCGCCCTTGACGAGCGCGACGTGGTGCTTGTCGTCGACGAGCGAGCGGTAGCCGACGGCGGTGAACTCGCCGTACTCGGTCGGCAGGCCGGTGGCGACGACGCGCTCGACGAGCTTGTCGTGCCTGCGCCGGTAGGCGATGAGGTCGGCGATGGTGATGAGCCTCAGGCCGTGCTTGAAGCAGTACGCCGCGAGGTCGTCCGCGCGCGCCATCGAGCCGTCCTCGTTCTGGATCTCGCAGATCACGCCCGCGGGATTGAGGCCCGCCAGGCGGGCGAGGTCGATGCTGGCCTCGGTGTGCCCGGTCCGCTCGAGCACGCCGCCGGCCTTCGCCTTGAGCGGCCGCACGTGACCCGGCTTGACGATGTCGTCCGCGCTCTTCGTCGGGTCGATGGCGACCTGCATCGTGTGCGCCTGGTCGTGCACGCTGATCCCGGTCGTCACCCCCTCGGCCGCCTCGATCGTGACGGTGAACGGGGTCTGGTGCAGCGACTCGTTCTTCGCCGCCATCAGCTCGAGGCCCAGCTCGTCGCAGCGCTCGGGGGTCAGCGCGAGGCAGATCCACCCGCCGGCCTGGCGCGTCATGAAGTTGATCGCGTCCGGCGTGACGAACTGGGCGGCCATGACGAGGTCGCCCTCGTTCTCCCGGTCCTCGTCGTCGACGACCACGACCATCTTGCCGGCCGCGATGTCCTCGAGGGCCTCCTCGATGGTCGAGAACTCGATGTCAGTGCGTGTGGGCAAGGAGCTTCTCCACGTGCTTCGCGAGGATGTCGGTCTCGAGGTTGACGACGGTGCCGTTCTCCGCGCGTCCGAGCGTCGTGCGCTCGAGCGTCTCGGGGATGAGCGAGACGTCGAAGCTCGTGTCGTCCACGCGGGCGACGGTGAGCGAGACGCCGTCGACGGCGATCGAGCCCTTCTCGACGACGTAGCGCAGCAGCTCCGGCCCGGACTCGATCGTCACGACCCTGGCGAAGCCGTCGTCGCGCGTCCCGGCGACGACGCCCTGGCCGTCGACGTGGCCCTGCACGATGTGGCCGCCGAGCCGGTCGGCGGCGCGCAGCGGCAGCTCGAGGTTGACGGCGGAGCCCGCCTCGAGCGCGCCCAGCGACGTGCGGCTGAGCGTCTCGCGCATGACGTCCGCGCCGAAGCGGTCCCCCATGCACAGGCCGACGGCCGTGAGGCAGACGCCGTTGACGGCGATCGAGTCGCCCTCGCTCAGCTCGCCGGCCAGCGGGGTCTCGATGGCCAGGCGCACGCCGTCGGTCGTCTCGTGGATCTCCGACACCGTTCCCAGCGACTGGACGAGCCCCGTGAACACGCGCCTACCACTCCTTCAGCCGTGCCGACACGAGCAGGTCCTCGCCGACCCGCTCGCATTCGAGTGTCAGCGCGCGCATGGCCTCCGCGATCTTCTCCGAGCCCGTCCCCTCCAGCGGGTCGCGGGCCATCCGGCCGCCGAGCAGGAGCGGCGCCAGGAAGAGGCGGGCCTCGTCGATCTCGCCGGCGTCGAGGAACGCTCCGGCCAGGTGCGGGCCGCCCTCGAGCAGGATCGCCGTGGTCCCGGCGGCGCCCAGCTGCGCCAGCGCGGAGCGCACGCGCGCCTGCTCGTTCTCGCCGGTGGCGACGATGATCTCGGCGCCGGCCATCTCCAGCGCGTCCGTGCTCGCGCGCGGCGCGGCGCGCGAGACGACGATCGTGAGCGGCACCTCGGGCGCGGCCTGCACGAGCTTCGAGTCGAGCGGCACGCGCGCCTCGGAGTCGAACACGACCCGGCGCGGCTGCCGCGTGACGCCGTCGACGCGCGCGGTGAGCTGCGGGTCGTCGGCCAGCGCCGTGCCGATCCCGACGGCGACCGCGTCGACCGACGCGCGCCAGCGGTGCGCGAGCGCGCGCGAGTCCTCGCCGGAGATCCACTTCGAGTCGCCGGTCTGCGTCGCGACCTTGCCGTCGAGCGTCATCGCGGACTTGAAGAGGATCCACGGGCGGCCGGTGCGGGCGTGCTTGCGGAAGGCCTGGTTGAGCAGCCGCGCGCGGGCGGCCAGCTCGCCGTCGGCGACGTCGATCTCGACGCCCTCGTCGCGCAGGATGCCGAGCCCGCGGCCGGAGGCCTTCTCCGTCGGGTCGTCGGACGCGACGACGACGCGGGAGATGCCGGCGGCGAGGATCGCGTCCGTGCACGGCGGCGTGCGGCCCTGGTGGCAGCACGGCTCGAGCGAGACGTACAGCGTCGCCCCCGCGGTGTCGCCGCCCGCGGCGGCGATGGCGTTGACCTCGGCGTGCGGGCCGCCGAGCTCGTCGTGCCAGCCCTCGCCGATCACGCGGTCGTCGCGGACGAGGACGGCGCCGACGACGGGGTTCGGCGAGACGCGACCCACGCCCCGGCCGGCCAGCTCGACGGCGCGGGCCAGGTGCTGGTGGTCGGTCTCGGTGCGCAGTGCCATCTCGGATGGAGGATACGAGCAAGTCCTGGCTCATATGCTCGCCGCGATGCCCGCACAGCTGCGCCCGGGGTTCGGCCCGTCGCTGCCCGCGCTCGTGCGGGACCGCTTCGGCGTCGCGCCGCGGCGGACGGCGATCGCGCTGGCCGCGATCGTGGCCGTGCTGGGGCTCGGCGCGCTGCTCGGCTGGTGGCTGTCGCGCGACCCCCAGCTCATCCATCGCGGCGATCCGGTGTTCAACCTCGTCTACGACGACGGCGCGCTCCACGAGGCCGAGCCGCGGGGCGACGAGCTCGCCCGGCTGGAGGGGAGGCGCCGCCGTGTGTCGGTGTCGGTCGACGTCCGGCCGCTGTCGCTGCCGCCGTTCCGCGGCGACGTCGCGAAGGGCCTGCTGCCCATCGAGGCCGAGCGGTACATGGAGCGGCTGAAGGAGCGTGACCCGAGCTTCCTCGTGCTCGAGGAGGGCCGCTCCACCGTCAACGAGTCGCCCGGCTACCAGTTCGCCTACCGCACCGGCGCGCCCGGGTCGCGGACGTACTGGCGCGAGATCTTCGTCGTCCCCGACGAGGAGGGCCCGCGCCGCGGCGTGATCATCCGCTTCGAGAACCGGCGCCCGATCCGGCTGCGGCCGCGTGAGGACGCGCTGATCGACAGCGCGAAGAGCGCGTACCGCTCGTTCAACTTCGGGACCGACCGCGGTTAGAGGGTCTGTCCCTCCCAGCCCCACCGGGCCGGGGCGTCGGGCTCCACGAACGCGACAGCGCGCATCATGTTGCCGCGGTTGCCGTCGTCGATGACGCTCTTGATCCGGCGGACCGTGCGCGGCGCGAGCGTCGTCTCGCCGGACTCGATGCCCTCGCCGTACATCGGGCGGAAGACGACGGAGCCGAACCCGGCGCGCTTCAGGAGCAGCGGCAGCGTCGTCGGCGAGAAGAACTTCAGGTGGTTCGGGGTGAACCCGTTCCAGTTGTCGCGCGCGGCCTTGAGGTTGAGCGAGTTCGCGTTGACGGTGAGGACGAGGAGCGCGCCGCCCGGGGCGAGCAGCGAGCGGATGAGCCTGAAGTCCTCGACCGGGCACGGCAGGTGGGCGAGGACGCTCCACAGCGTGATGACGTCGAAGCCGCCCGCGGCGATCTCCGGGACGTCCTGCGGGGTGCCGAAGTGCGCGTTGCGCCCGCTCGGCTTGCCGCGCGCCTCCTCGACGCTCGTCTCGGACAGGTCGACGCCGTAGGGCTCGAAGTCGCGCTGGTCGGCGAGGTCCAGGAACAGGCCGGCGCCGCAGCCGAAGTCGAAGAGCCGGCGGCCGGCGCCGTCGGCGAAGAGCGGGTCGAAGGCCTGCATGACCAGCTCGTAGCGGCGGATGCGCTCGTCGGAGTAGTGGCCGGTGAGGAACTTCTTGTAGCGCTTCTTCTCGTACAGCTCGCCGAGGCGCTCGGGCTTGATGCCGGGCTGGCGGTAGAGGAAGCCGCAGCTCGGGCAGCGGACGACGCGGTACTCCCAGCGGCCCTCGTGCTTGCGCGAGCGGGCGACGAACAGCGGCTGGACCCTGCGCTCGTCGCACAGCGAGCAGCCGATGACCTCCTCGATGTCCTTCAGCCCGCCGACGTTCGCGACGTGCTCCTCGGCGGAGATCACCGGAGTCGTCTCGAGGAGGCGGCGCCAGCGGCGCTCGTGCAGCCGCGGGACGCCCGGCATCGCCCACGGCCACAGGCGGCGCGGCGGGAGCGGCAACAGTCTCCGCGCGATCCGTTCGAGGGTTCGGCGCAAGGCGCCGCGAGGCTAGCGGTAGATGTCGGAGGCGCGGAGGTCGCCGTCGGGATCGAACAGGTAGCCGCCGTCGCCGACGTGGCGCCCGTCGCCGAGCGGGTTCTCGAAGGCCGGGGCCCCTAGGCCCCAGTGGAAGACGCTGCCGTCGGCGCCGCCGCGGCCGACGCGGACGGTGACGGTGTCGTTCGCCTCGACCTTCGCCCAGCCCGGGAAGGTGTAGCGGCGCAGCGCGGAGTCGCGGACCCACCAGCCGCCGAGCGGGACCTCGCGGTCGGAGCGGTTGACGACACGGATCCACTCGCCGTTCGGGTTCTGGACGTCGACGCCGTCGGCGTCCCAGTTCACGCGCAGCCCGAGCTCGGCCTCGGCGCTCGGGCCGGCGCCGCAGGCGTCCGGGTGCCAGAGGCGCAGGCGCTGCTCGCGGGCGCGCTCGGCCGCCTCGGCGTAGATCTCGTTCCAGGCCCACTCGTCGGGGTTCGTCAGCCACAGCGCGTGGCCCTCGGAGACGAGGACGCGGCCGACGTCGCGCCAGCCGCGGCCGTCGCGGACGGCGACCGAGCGGCGCCAGCGCTTGCCGCTGCGGCTGCTCGGCCGCTGGGCGGCGAGGCGGACGACGCCCCGGCTCTGCCGCACGAGCCGCTCGAGGCGGTTGGTCGCGGCGACGGCGTGGCACTCGCCGCGGCGGCGGGTCGCGTAGCTCGAGTAGACGGTCTGCTCCATCGCCTGGATGCCGGTGATGCGGACGCGCAGGCTCTTGCCGCGGACGCGAACCTCGATCGTGTCGCCGTCGTGGACGTGGACGACCTTGCCGGTCCAGAAGTGGCAGCGCGGGCCGCCGCCGTCGGGCAGGCAGGGGCCCGTCCCCGCCTCGGCGGCCGCCGGGGCGAGGAGCGAGAGGGTCACGGCGATGAGCGTCGCGCGGCGCATCCGTCCTGGTATCGGCACGACGCGTGAGCCCGTGAAGCTGTCAGTACGCTCCCGGACGTGGTGACCGCCCGTCGCGTCGCGGTCGTCGACGGCCGGCGGTTGAGCGTGCTGCTCGCGCGCGGGCCGTCCGAGGACCCAGCCGAGCTCGTCCTGCGCCGGCGCGATCCGGCCGGCGAGCTGCGCGTCCCGGTGCGCGAGGGCGAGGCCCTCTTCGACGCCGCCGCGCTCGGCGAAGGGGCGTGGGAGGTCACCCTCGGCGGCGCCCCTCTCCGCGCCGAGAAGGCCTCCGCCGTCGTGGTCGTGCCCGCGGAGGGGTCCCTCCGGCGCGTCCGCGCGCGGCTCGACGACGAACGCCTCGTCCTCGACTCCTCACCCCTCGGGCCGCACGCCGAGCTGGCGCGGGCGCGGGTGGAAGGGGACGCCCTCGTCGTCACGGTCGAGGAGTCGCCGGTGGTGGCGCTCAGGCGCGGAGGCGACGAGGAGGTCGCCGCCCCGGGAGGTGTCCTGTCGTACGCCTCGCTCGGCGAGGGCACCTGGGACCTCCACGCCGGCGGCCTTCGCGTCGGGCAACACCGCGACGGCGTGGTGGGCAAGCGCGACGTCGTCGTCTTCCCCGCGCGGCGGCTCGGCGCCCTCGACGTCCGGCCGTTCTTCACCGTCGAGGACAACCTGTCGGTGCGGGTGGGGCCGCCGGGCGACTCCCCTCCGCCCGCCGGCGTCGAGGACGCCGCCCCGAGCCGCGGGCCGCTGCGCCGGCTCGTGGTCGCGCCGCTGGCCATCGGGGTCCACCGCGCGGCGACGGCGATCGCGCGCCGCGTCGTCCACCTCGGCGCGAAGGGCGAGGCCGACCCGTCCAAGGTCCACGTCCTCCTCATGCACGCGTGGGGCCTCGGCGGCACGATCCGCACGACGTTCAACGTCGCCGGCCACCTCGCCAAGAGCCGCGACGTCGAGATCCACAGCGTCCTGCACCGCCGCGAGCGGCCGTTCTTCGCGTTCCCCGACGGCGTGACCGTCACCGCGCTCACCGAGGGCGACGGCGGCCTCCTCGCGCGGCTCCCGAGCGTGCTGGTCCACCCCGACGACCACGTCTACGCGATGTGCAGCCTCGCGACCGACGTGGCCATGGTCCGGATGTTCCGCAGGATCCGCGGCGGGGTCCTCATCACCACGCGCGCGGGGTTCAACGAGCTGGCCGCGCAGCTCGCCGCCCCCGGCGTGGTGACGATCGGCCAGGAGCACATGCACTTCAACTCCCACCTCCCGGGGCTGGCGAAGGCGATGCGGCGCCACTACGGCCGCCTCGACGCGCTGACGACGCTCAACCACGACGACCGCGGCGACTACGAGCCGCTCGTCCCCAGGGCGGTGCGGATCCCCAACGCGCTGCCGCCGCTCGGCGGCGGCGTCGCCGACCCGGAGGCGAAGGTCATCGTCGCGGCGGGCCGCCTCACGCGGCAGAAGGGCTTCGACCTGCTGCTGCGTGCGTTCGAGCGCGTCGCGCGCGAGGAGCCCGACTGGCAGCTGCGCATCTACGGCGGCGGGCCGGAGAAGGCCGCGCTCCAGGACCAGATCCTGGCGGCCGGCCTCTACGGTCGCGCGCTGCTGATGGGCGCGACCCGCCACCTCGGCGAGGAGCTCGCGCAGGGGTCGATCTTCTGCCTCAGCTCGCGCTGGGAGGGCTTCGGGATGGTCATCGTCGAGGCGATGAGCAAGGGCCTGCCGGTCGTGAGCTTCGACTGCCCGCGCGGGCCGAGCGAGATCGTCGACCACGGCCACGACGGGCTGCTCGTCCCCCCCGAGGACGTCGACGGGCTCGCGAGCGCCCTCCTCTCGCTCATCCGCGACCCCGAGCGGCGGCGGGCGTATGCCGCCGCCGCGCTGGAGGCGTCGCGCGCCTACGACGTCGCGGTGGTGGGCCGCGAGTGGGACGCCCTCCTGCACGGTCTGGGGGTGCCCCCGGCTACTTTCTCCGGGCCATGACGACGGGGGTCACAGAGACGCAGCCGCAGGTGCCCGCGCCCGCGCCGCAGCCCGCGGCGGCGCCGCCGGCCGTCGCCACGGCGATCCTGCTCGCGACGGCGCCCGGCGAGGACGGCGAGGCCGCCGCGCTGCTCGAGTGGGAGGAGACCACCGTCCTTGGCCGCCTCGCCGACCAGGCGGCGAGCGTCGGCGCCCGGACGATCCACGTCATCACCCGCCCCGACTGGGCCACCGAGGTCGAGCACGCGCTGGAGGACAGCGAGACCGGCCTCGCGCTCCTCGAGGGCGCCGACCCCAAGCTCGCCCCGACCCTCCGCGTCGAGCGCAGCGAGGACCCCGCCTCCGACCTCCGCGCGATCGGCCGCATCGCCGCCGAGGCCGCGGGCGGGCTGCTGATCGCCCACGGCGAGGTCCTGACCCAGCGCGAGGCCATCGCCGGCCTGGCCGCCGACCCCCGCGTCTCGACGGGCGTGCTCGCCACGGTGGGCCGCGTCGGGCGCCCGTTCGCGCAGCGCACGCGGTCGGCGCGCGGGCGCGTCGTGAGCGCCGCGTCCCCGTACCACGGGGTCAACAAGCCGACGACGACGTTCCTCGGCGTGCTCAAGGTCGCCGACGTCGACCGCCCCGCGCTCGGCGCGATCGCCGAGCGCCTCGGCGAGCTCGTCGCGCCGCCGCTGCCCGAGGGCTGGCCCGACGAGCTCCAGCGCAAGATGGGCATCTGGCGCGCCGTCCTCGCCCGCGCGGCGTGGCGCGAGGAGATGGACGCCGAGCGCCCGGACGCGGACCTCTTCGACGACAACTCGACGCCCGAGCTCGAGCTGCCCGAGAACCCGCAGGACATCGCGCTGTCGGACGAGGACGAGGCGGAGATCGCGCGGCGCGCGAAGGTCGTCCCCAACGACGTCGCGGCGATGCTCGTCACAGGCCTGGTGCGCGAGGGCGTCCCGGTCGGCGTCAGCCACCTGCGCAAGCTCTTCTGGGCGCGCCCCATCACCCAGGCGGGCGTCGACCGCGCCGCGCAGGACATCCGCGAGCACGACGAGGAGAAGGACCTCCTCGACTCGTCCGTGAAGGCCGCGGACGGGTTCTTCACGACGTTCTTCGTCAGCCCGTACTCGAAGTACATCGCGCGCTGGTGCGCGCGCCGCGGCTTCACGCCGAACCAGGTCACGACGGTCTCGGTGATCATCGGGTTCGTCGCCGCGGCCGCGTTCGCCACGGGCGAGCGCTGGGGCCTGATCGCAGGCGCCGTCCTGCTCCAGATCGCCTTCACGACCGACTGCGTCGACGGCCAGCTCGCGCGCTACACGCGCCAGTTCTCGAAGCTCGGCGCCTGGCTGGACTCCGTCTTCGACCGCACCAAGGAGTACGCGGTCTTCGCCGGCCTCGCGATCGGCTACGCCGCGAGCCACGCCGACGACGTCTGGGCGCTCGCCGGCGCCGCGCTGACGCTGCAGACCATCCGCCACATGACCGACTTCGCGTTCGGCGCCGCCCGCCAGCAGGTCATCGGCGAGGCCAAGCAACCCCCGCTCGAGCACTCGAGCGATCGCGTGGGAGCTGCCGCGCGCCTCCCGGCTCCACCCACCCCACAACAACCCGAGGAACCCGTCGCCGAGCAGGAGGAGCGGAAGGTGTCCCTCCCCCGCCGCATCCTCGGCTCGTGGCGCAAGGTCGACCGCGCGCCCGGCGCGATCTGGATCAAGCGCATGTGCGCGTTCCCGATCGGCGAGCGCTTCGCCGTCATGTCGATCACCGCCGCGCTGTGGGACGCGAAGGTCACGTTCGTCGTGCTCATCGCCTGGGGGCTCTTCGCCACGACCTACACGTTCGCCGGGCGCTTCCTGCGGTCGGTGTCGCGATGAGCGCCGCGACGCTCACCGTCTACCGCGACGACGGCCCGATCGCCGGCGCGCTCGGTCGCGTCGCCGCGAAGGTCCCGGCCGCCGCGCTCGCGCTGGTCGCCGCGCTCCCGCTCGTCGCCGCGCTGGCGATCGAGGGCGACGGCGCCTCCGACGCGCTGGCCGGCGTCGTCGTCGGCTGGGCGATCGTCCTCGGCTCCCTCTCGCGCGCCCGCACCGAGACCGGCCGCTTCCGCTGGGGCGTCCCGCCGCTGATCCGGCTGACCGAGTACGCGGGCCTGTTGTGGATCGGCGCGCTCGGCGACGCGCTGCCCGCGGCGTTCGCGCTGGTCTGCGCGCTGGCCTACCGGCACTACGACCTCGTCTACCGCCTGCGCCACCGCGGCGTGACGCCGCCGCGCTGGGTCGACCTCGCCGGACTGGGCTGGGAGGGCCGCCTGCTGCTTGGATACGTCCTCCTGCTCGCCGGCGCGCTGCCCTTGGCGTTCTACGTCCTCGCGGGGATCCTGGGCGTGGTGTTCGTGGCCGAGAGCGTCATCGGGTGGACCCACGACACGCGGCGGGTGACCACCGTGTACGAGGAAGAGGAGGACGAGGGTCAGTGATCGGCATGGTGCTCGCGGCAGGTGCGGGCCGGCGGCTGGAGCCGCTCACGAAGGACCTGCCCAAGACGCTGCTGCCGGTCGACGGCGACCGGACGAGCCTCGACGTCGCGCTGCGCAACCTGCGCGAGGCGGGGATGGAGGAGGTCGTGGTCATCACGGGCTTCGCCTCGCACCGCATCGAGGAGCGCAAGGCCGACCTCGAGGCGGCCCACGACGTCCGCCTCGAGCTGGTCTTCAACGACAAGGCGCTCGAGTGGAACAACGCGTACTCGCTGTGGTGCGGCCGCGACCACTTCGACCAGGGCGTCCTGCTCTGCAACGGCGACACCGTCCACCCCGCCTCGGTCGAGCACCGCCTGCTCGAGGCGCGCGGCGCCGAGGACCTCGTGCTCGCCGTCGACGACGTCAAGTCGCTCGGCGAGGAGGAGATGAAGGTCCACCTGACCGAAGAGGGTTACCTCGATCGCATCAACAAGGCGCTCGACCCCGCCACCGCCCAGGGCGAGTACATCGGCGTCACGCTGATCGAGCCGCACGCGGCGGACGCGCTGGCCGACGCGCTCAAGACCACCTTCGAGCGCGACCCGCAGCTCTACTACGAGGACGGCTTCCAGGAGCTGGCCGACCGCGGCGGCAAGGTGCGCAGCGCGTCGATCGGCATGGTCGAGTGGGTCGAGGTCGACGACCACGCCGACCTGGCGAAGGCCCGGGAGGTCGCTTGCCGCTGCTGACCCGGATGGTCGGCACGCCCCTGGCCATCGACATCGGGCCGGGGGCGGTCGCGGGTCTGGCGCCGCTGCTCGCCGACCGCAGGATCTCGAGCGGCGGGCACGTCGCGGTCGTCGTCGGGCCGGGACAGGGCGAGGCGCTCGCCTCGCAGCTGCGCGAGTCGCTGACGAACGCCGACATCCACCTCGTCGAGTCGGGCAGCGTCGAGAGCGCGATCTCGCTGGCCCGCGACCTGCGGACGGAGTTCCACGACGCGGTCGTCGGCATCGGCGGCGGCAGGACGCTCGACGTGGCGAAGTACGCGGCGTCCCTGGCCGGACTGCCCATGGTCGCCGTCGCCACGTCGCTGGCCCACGACGGCATCGCCTCGCCGGTCGCCTCGCTCGAGCACGACGGGCGCAAGGGCTCCTACGGCGTGCAGATGCCGATCGCGGTGGTCGTCGACCTCGACTACGTCCGGCGGAGCGAGCCGGGCATGCGCCGGTCGGGCATCGGCGACGTGATCTCCAACCTGCCCGCGATCGCCGACTGGCGCCTGGCCCACGAGCACCGCGGCGAGGAGGTCGACGGCGTCGCCGTCACGTTCGCGCGCGTCGCGGCGATGGCGGTGCTGCACCGCGGGGACGGCATCGAGGACGACGAGTTCCTCATCGCGCTGGCCGAGGCGCTCGTGCTGAGCGGCCTGGCCATGGCGACCGCGGGGTCGTCGCGGCCGTGCAGCGGCGGCGACCACGAGATCCTCCACGCCATCGACCACCTCTTCCCCGGCACCGCGTTCCACGGCGAGCTCGCCGGCGCGTGCTCGCTCTTCACCGCATGGCTGCAGGACGACGAGGTGCTCGCCGGCGAGCTCGACGCGTGCCTGCGCCAGCACGGCCTCCAGCGCACGCCCTCCGACCTCGGGCTGACGGTCGAGCAGTTCGCGCAGGCCGTGCACTACGCCCCGCGCACCCGGCCCGACCGGTTCACCGTGCTGGAGCACCTCGACCTCGGCGAGCGGGAGGTGACGGACCGCGTCCGCGCGTACGTCGAAGCCTTCGATCGCTGAGCTGCGTGCGGCGACCCAGCCGGCCTCGATCTTCGAGCGCAACAGCGGCGAGCACTGGGCGGGCAAGCTCTACGTCCGCCGCCTCTCGCCGTACCTGACGAGGCTCCTCATCCCCACGCCGATCACGCCGAACGGCGTGACCTGGCTCTTCGTGGCGGCGGGCGTCGCGGCGGCGGCGGCCGTCGCGGTCGACGGGATCCTCACCGCGGTCGCCGCGGTGCTGCTCATCCAGCTCCAGATCCTCTTCGACTGCTCCGACGGCGAGCTCGCGCGCTGGCGCGGCCAGTCATCGCCCGTCGGGATCTACCTCGACCGCTTCGGCCACTGGGTGACCGAGGCCGCGCTGCCCATCGCGCTGGGGATCCGCGTCGACGAGCCGGTCCTCGGCCTCGTCGTCGCCGTGCTCGTGCTCTTCGTCAAGGGCGAGACCGCGCTCGTGCACGTCGCCCGCGCGGAGGCGGGGCTCGGGAAGGTCGAGGACAGCGTCGCCGTCGCCGCGCCCCGCGGCGGGCTGCTGGCGAGCGCGCGCCGCTTCGCCGGCCGCCTGCCCTTCTACCGCGCGTTCGTCGCGATCGAGTTCACGGCCCTGGCGCTCGTCGCCGCGCTGGTCGACCTCGAGCGCGAGCTCGTCATCGTCCTGCTGCCGGTCGCCGCGGTCACCGCGCTCGGGCACCTCG
>DASVRH010000194.1:0-10245 GCA_036388715.1 Solirubrobacteraceae bacterium
GTCGCGTAGCCGGCGCCTCGACCACCGAACGCGCCCGTAGGCACACGCGCAGCCGCCCCGGCGGCACGGCGCGATCCACCCGCACGACCTCGCCGCGGCCGTCGAGCCAGACGAGGTCGAGCGCGTAGCGCATCCCGAAGGTGTGGACCGAGCGGCAGCGCGGGATCCACAAGGCCGCGCCCGGGTCGCTGAACGCCAGCCCGCGCAGACGCCTCCAGCCGCGTGCTGCGACGATCCGCGCGTGCACGTCCACGTCGTCGGCGCGGGGATCATCGGCTGCTCGGCCGCGGCGTTCCTCGCCGAGGGCGGCGCGCGCGTGACCGTCCACGACCGCGAGGGGATCGCGGCCGGCGCGTCGGGCCGCAACAGCGGCGTCATCCAGCATCCGTACGACCCCGCGCTCGTCCCGCTCTACGAGGACTCGATCGCGCTGCACCGCGAGGTCCTCGACCTCCCCGCCGAGCCGGCCGGGACGCTGCTCCTCGACCCGCCGCCCGGCCTGCACGCGCTTCCGCCGGAGCTTCATCCCGAGCCCCTCGACGACGCGCACGCGGTCGAGCCGCTCGTCCGGCCCGGCATCCCCGCGATCCGGATCCGCACCGGCTGGCCGGTCGGCCCGAAGGCGGCCACCGAGGCGTGGGCGCGGCGGGCGAAGGAGGCCGGCGCGACCTTCGGAGGGCAGGCGGAGCCGGGCGCGGACGTCACCCTCCTCGCCACCGGCGCCTGGACGACGCAGGTCCCGGTCAGGCCGATGTGGGGCGTGACCGCCGAGATCGACGCCCGCCCGGAGCACGTGCTCGAGGAGGCCGGCGTCGAGGACATCTCGGCGGGCGGAGCGCTGCGGCTGTTCAGCCTCGTCGGCGACGTCCTCGGCTCGACCGTGAGCGCGGAGGAGCCGGACGTCGAGGCGACGGTGCCGCTGCTCCAGGAGCAGGCGAGGCGGTTCATCGGGGACACGAGGGTCCTCAGAGCGAGAAAGTGCCCCCGTCCCCAATCGCTCGACGGCCGCCCGATCGTCGGCCGCCTCGACCACCGCACGTTCGTGTGTACCGGCCACGGCCCATGGGGTATCTCGACCGGACCCGCGACCGCGAGGCACGTCGCACGGCAGATCCTCGACGGCACGCCCCCGCCCCCCGAACTCAACCCCACCCGGCTCGCACCATGAACGAGATCCCCCCGCTCGGCCTCGGCACCTGGCAGATCACCGGCTCCGCCGCCACCGTCGCCGTCGAGGACGCCCTGAAGCTCGGCTACCGGCACGTCGACACCGCCCGCGCCTACGACAACGAGGCCGAGGTGGGGGAGGGCCTGAAGCGCGCCGGCGCCGCCCGCGACGACGTCTGGGTCACGACGAAGCTCTGGTACGAGGGCCTGCGGCCCGAGCAGGTGCGCGAGCAGATCGAGACGAGCCTGCGCCTGCTCGGCCTCGACCACGTCGACCTGCTGCTCATCCACTGGCCGAACGACGACGTCCCGCTCGCCGAGACGCTGGGCGCGATGGCCGAGCAGCGCGAGGCCGGGAAGACGAGGCACATCGGCGTCAGCAACTTCACGAGCGCGCAGGTCCGCGAGGCCGCCGCGATCGAGCCGATCTACACCAACCAGGTCGAGTACCACGCCTACCTCGGGCAGGAGGCCGTGCTCGCCGCCTGCCGCGAGCACGACGTCCACGTGACCGCCTACTCGCCCTTCGCCCACGGCAAGCTGCTCGACGACGCCGTCCTGCGCGAGATCGCCGAGGATCGTGGCGCCACGCCCGCCCAGATCGCCCTGCGCTGGCTGCTGGACCAGCCCGGCGTCGTGACCGTGCCGAAGGCGGCGTCGCACGAGAACCGCGCGAAGAACCTGGCCACGCTGGAGCTCGATCCGCTCAGCGACGACGAGCGCTCGCGCATCGACGATCTGCCCAAGGACCGCCGGGTGATCAGCCCCGGCTGGGCGCCGGAATGGGACGACTGATGGTCCAACCCTTCGACCAGGACTCAGGACGAGCGCGCGCTGGCCGATCACCCGGCTTGCGATGCTCGATATCGACGCCTGCCTCCGCCATCTCGTTGAGAGCGGCGGCTCCGATCTCCACCTGAAGGTCCCCGCCTGCCCGCTCGTCCGCCTGGACGGTGAGCTCGTGCCGATCCCGAACAGCACGCCGCTGACGCCGCTGGAGACCGAGCAGGCCGTCTACACGATGCTGCACGACGAGGACAAGCTCCGTGAGTTCAAGGAGGACTACGAGGTCGACTTCGCCTACGGCCTCGAGGGCACCGGCCGCTTCCGCGTCAACGCGTTCCACCAGCGCGGCGCCATCTCCGTCGTCTGCCGCGCCATCCCCTTCACGATCCGCACGGTCGAGGAGCTCAACCTGCCGCCGGTCATCACCGAGCTGGCCGAGGAGGAGCGCGGGATCATCCTCGTCACGGGCACGACGGGCTCCGGCAAGTCGACGACTCTCGCGGCGATGATCGACCACATGAACTCGTCGATGTCCAAGCACATCGTCACGATCGAGGACCCGATCGAGTTCCTGCACCGCGACAAGCGGTCGATCATCAACCAGCGCGAGGTCGGGCAGGACACGCACTCCTTCCAGCGCGCGCTGCGCCGCGTCCTGCGTCAGGACCCGGACGTCATCCTCATCGGCGAGATGCGCGACGAGGAGACGGTCCACACCGCGCTGAGCGCGGCGGAGACCGGCCACCTCGTGCTGTCCACGGTCCACACCGTCGACGCGCCCGAGACGATCAACCGCATCATCGACTTCTTCCCGCCGCACATGCACCAGCAGGTGCGGGCCATGCTCGGCGGCACGCTGAAGGGCGTCATCTCCCAGCGGCTCGTCCGCTCGGCCGACGGCGGCCGCGTCGCGACGTGCGAGATCATGCGCATGACCGGCCGCGTCAAGGACATGATCATGGACTCGACGCAGACCGGCCAGCTGCCGGAGGTCATCGCCGACGGCGCCTACTACGGGATGCAGACCTTCGACCAGGCGCTGTTCGACCACGTCAAGGCCGGCCGCGTCACCGTCGACGAGGCCAAGCGCGCGGCGACCAGCCCGCACGACTTCAAGCTGCTGCTCGCCGCCGACGGCCGCCGCGGCACGACGATGGACGACCTGGCGGACTCCACCCGCCAGGCCGCCTGACGCTCCTTCTCCGCGCGCCCTAGGGCGCCGAGCCCTCCCAGCCGTCGGCGAAGCACGGGCCGCCGCAGACGTCGACGATCCGGCCGTCCACGCGGAGGAACTCCGACTTCTGCTGCCGCGCGAGCGGCGAGCGCCGCGGCATCTCGTGCGGGTCGCAGCCCTGCCGGGGCGGGACGTTCGCCGCGTACGGGGGGAAGTTCCCGTGGTCGCCCTGGCCCGAGTCGCAGTCCTCGACGCGCTCGGGGGCGCCGCGGTACGGGCCGGTGTCCCAGAACACGACGCCGCTGCCGGTCGCGCTGTAGCCCAGCGGGCCGAGCGCGTCGACGCCCCAGAACTGCTCGCCGGCCGCGCGGCCCGGGTACGGGCGGTTGCGGTAGCGCTCGCGGCCCGGCTCGAGCAGCGGCCGGTGCACCCGCGCGCCGATCGTGCGCGCCTCGACCTCGGTGGTCACGTCGGCCACCTGGTGGTCGCCGAAGCCGACGTGCAGGAGCACGTCGTGGGCCGGCGTGTTCGGCAGCGGGTCGTGCGTCATGTGCGCGGCGTAGCCGTTCGGGTCGCTGCGGTCCCAGAGCATCTGCATGAGGTCGAGGATCAGCGGCCGCTCGAGCTCGTTCGGGTAGTTGTCGTACAGCCCGGCCTCGGTCTCCGCCCCCTCGAAGTTGCCGTGCGCGTAGGTGTCGAAGTCGACGCTGCGCTGCAGCAGGGTGGAGTAGTTCATGCCGGGCACGCCGAGCACCCCGCGGCGGATGTCAGGCGAGATCGCGGTGAGCGCGCCGCCGTAGATGCCGCCCTGCGAGTTGCCGTCGTAGAACAGGGCGGAGCGGTCGACGTCCACGCCCTCGAAGGCGGGGTCGGTGAAGATCCCGTCCTGGTGCAGCATCGCGCGCCCGAGGAACAGGAAGCCGAGGTAGCCCTGCTGCACGTGGTCGGTCAGGGCCGGGAACCGCGACAGGTCCTGGAGCACCTGGACGATCGTCGGGATGTCCTTGAACGCCATGCCGTTCCAGTCGGGCGCGCAGAAGAGGAACCCGTGCTCGGCGCCCAGGTCCTTGAGCTGGCCCTGGTTGATCTCCGACTGCGACCCGAGCAGCCCGTGGCCGTAGAGCGCGGGGCGCAGCGGGCCGTCGTGGCGCGGGATGTTGCAGGTGAAGTCGTAGACCGCCGTGTTGCCCGGCAGCTGCGCCGGGACGAGCCCGTCGCTGCCCGGCACGTAGCGGAACTGGCCGCCCGGCGCGCACCCGGGCGTGTCGAGGAAGCAGGGCACGGTGATCTTCCCGTGGATCTGGCGCTTCAGCGGGCCGTCCGCGTAGTCCCTGACCCCGTCGATGGCGACCTCGTCGGGCAGCTCCGACGTCGGCAACGAGTCGTCGACGTCGGGATTGATCTCCCAAGTCGGCGACTTGCCGGCGACCTTGAAGTTGGCGAGGTTGTGATCGCCGAGCGCCGCGAAGGCGCGGTCGCGGATCGAGATCATCCGGGTGGTCGTGCTCTGCGCGCTGGCGACGGTGAAGTCCCACGCGAGGAAGAGGGCCTCCCCGGTGCCGACGCCGCCCTTCTTGAGCGTCGCCAGCAGCGCCTTCATGTGCGGCGCGCGGGCGTCCGTGGCGGTGCCGTTGCGGTAGGCGGCGAACGCCGACCCGGCGCGGATCGGCTCGTCCTTGGCGTTGCGCAGGAAGCGCAGGGCGACGATGTAGCGCTCGCCCTCGTCGAAGTTGCGCGCGGGGCGGATGATGAGGTTGCGGTCGCCCGCGTCGGCGGGGTTCGAGTCGATCTCGGCCCAGACCGGATGGCGCTCCAGCGTGCGGGCGTTGATGACCACGACCGGCGAGTCGCTGGCCAGCGACCGCGCGGGGTCGTCGATCGGCGGCAGGTTCGAGCGGCGGAACGCCGCGAGGCTGTCGAGGCCGGGGACGCGCGTGACGATCGCCTGGCCCGGGCTGAACCCGTCGCTGTAGTTGAAGTCGCTGGCCTCGATCGGCTTGCCGAGCCGGTTCTTCGGCATGATCGTGTCGTTGAAGGCGACGCGGCGGCCGGTCTCCGTCGAGGTGTCGGCCTCGGTGAAGAAGTCGTTCGGGAACGGCTGCATGCAGACGGCGGGATCGAGCGGGTCGCACTTCGTCTGAAGGGACCCAGGGGACACCTGGGCGGTGGCGGCGGCCGGCGCGAGCGTCAGTGCGAGCGCGGCCGCCAGGAGCGGGCGGATTCGGAGCATGCCCTCCTGAACGTTGGCGTTCGCGACTTCTTGCGGGCAATCCCCTATTGAATCTCGCTCAGCCGTGCGAGAGGGTCCGGGGCATGCAGACCACCCTTGCGCAGTACCGCGAACAGGAATCGACCGAGAGCTTCTCGCTCCAGAACTCCAAGCTCCTCAAGGTCGAGCTGAACCAGGTGACGATCCAGGCCAAGCTCGGCTCGATGGTCGCCTACCAGGGCGACGTGAAGTTCGAGCACGCCGGCTCCGGCGGCATGGGCCGCATGCTGAAGAAGGCCGTCACCGGCGAAGGCCAGTCCCTGATGAAGATGACCGGTACCGGCGAGGTCTTCCTGGCCGACACGGCGCAGGACATCCACCTGATCTACCTCGAGAACGACAAGATCACGGTCAACGGCCCGAACCTGCTCGCGTTCGACGCCGGCATCGACTGGGACATCGAGCGCGTCCAGGGCGGCGGCGGCATGATGACCGGCGGGCTCTTCAACACCGCGCTGCAGGGCACTGGCTGGGTCGCGATCCTCTCCGACGGCCCGCCCGTCCTGCTCAACGTCGCCTCGGCCCCGACCTTCGCCGACGCGCAGGCCGCGATCACGTGGTCGTCCGGCGTCTCGACGTCGATGAAGACCGACGTCAACCTCAAGACGCTCATCGGCCGCGGGTCGGGCGAGAGCATCCAGATGGCGTTCAGCGGCGAGGGCTGGGTGCTCGTGCAGCCGTCCGAGGGCCGGATCGTCGCGGCCGCGCCGGGTGGCGGCGGCGCCGCGGCCGGCGGTCTCGGCGGCCTGTTGCGCGGCTGAAGTCCCAGCGACGGGCACACTTCACTTGGTAAAGTTGAGGTGTGCCCGTCGATTCCTCCTGTCCCGTCTGCCGTACCGCCGACCTCGTGTGCGGGAAGTGGACGCTGCTGCTCGTCCGCGAGCTGTCGGAGGGCCGGTCGCGGTTCTGCGAGCTCGAGCGGTCGTTGGCCGGCATCAGCCCGCGCACGCTGTCGCTGCGGCTGCGCGCGCTGGAGGAGGAGGGCATCGTCGAGCGGCACACGTTCCCCGAGGTCCCGCCGCGCGTCGAGTACGCGCTGACGGCGAAGGGGCAGGCGCTGCTCCCGATCATCGAGGACATGCGCGCGTGGGGCGCCCAGTGGCTGGGCGACCCCGAGGCCGCCCTCGTCGCCTAGCCGCCGCGCCGCGCGGCGAAGCAGCACTGCACGCACGAGAAGTAGAACTCGCCGGCCTCGCCGAGCGCCTGCTGCTCGGCGAGCCACCCGGTGCGGTCCGCCTCGGGGAAGTCGTCGAGGCTCGTCAGGTAGGTCGTGATCGTCCCGACGAGCGACCCGCCGTAGGCCTCGAAGTCGAGCTCCGCCGTCGTGAAGGCGTGCCCCTCGACCGCGACGTCCTCGAAGCCGGCCGCGCGCAGCCGCGGCGCCATCGTCCGCGGGAGCGCGGGGTCGGCGAGGTGGCGGTCCCAGCCGCGCAGGACGCGATCGTGCCGCTCGCGGTCGACCGCGTGCATCGACACCGTCCTCCAGTCGACGTCCCAGACGACCAGCCGCCCGCCCGGCCGCAGCACGCGACGCAGCTCGCGCAGCGCGGCGTCGACGTCCTCCACGTACTCGAGGACCTGCACGCTGACCGCCGCGTCGAAGCTCGCGTCCTCCACCGGCAGCGCCGTCGCCGCGCCCTCGGCGAACGTCACGTTCGGCGCGCCGGCGCAGCGCTCCCGCGCCACCGTGAGCATCGGCGCGCTCGGGTCCACGCCCGTCACGGCGCCGTCCGGCCCGACGTCCTCCAGCAGCTCCGCGACGTAGAACCCCGTGCCACAGCCGACGTCGAGCACCCGCTCCCCCGGCCGCGCCGCGATCGCCTCGCGCACCAGGCGTCGCCGCCGCTGCACGTCCCGCGTGGCGTAGACGTACTCGAGGGCCCGGGCGGTCGCCTCGTCGAACTCGAGCATCCCGTGGAAGACCCTAACCCGCGCGGGCGAGACGTTGCGGGCAGGAGGAGCGGCCCCCGCAGCGCCGTATTGCGCCGTCATGCGCCATCGCAACCTGCACACCGCCCTGCGCGCGTTCGCCGACGACGCCGCCGCGGCCCTGGGCGCCGACGTCGCACAGGGGGCGGAGGTGCCGTTCGAGCTCGAGGAGACCGGCGCGGCGCGCCGCCGCCCAGCGCTCTACTGCTACCGCCCGCTGACCGGCGCGTTCATCCGCGAGCGCCTCGGGACGCTCGCGCGCCTGGAGACGTACGCCCCCGCCGCCCAGGCGCTGCGCGAGGTCGCCGGCCTCGACGGCTACCTGCGGGCCCGCGGCGAGCCGCGCGTCCCGCGCGATCCCCGCGACCTCTCCGACGCCGCCCTGCGCGTCTTCCTCGACCGCCTCTTCGACGGCTCGTCGGACTTCGCGCTGACGAACGAGCGCTTCGACCGCGCCTACGGCGAGCTCGAGGGCGCGCTCGACGACGGGCACACCCCCGTGGTCACGCTCGTCGTCGGGCTGCCCGGCCTGCGGATCGGCTCGCCGGAGGTCCAGCTGCCTGACGGGATCACGCTGGCGGTGGCCGACAGCGTCCCCGGCGCGCCGCACGACGCCGCCTGGCTCGCCGCGCCGGGCGACGAGCCGAACGTGCTCGCCGTCCTCACCCTGGCCGACGCGGTCGCGGCCGACGGCGCGCCCGCGCGGCTGCGCCGCCTCGTGCGCGCGCTGCGCCTGTACGACGCCGGCGCCGTCGGCCTCGCGCCCGTGGCCTGGGCGCGGCTCGACGCCGGCGCCTGGCAGCTCGTCGACCTCCAGGGCGGCTCGCCCACGCGGCCCGGCGCCCCGCTCGACCTGACGCCCGCGCAGGAGGACGAGCTGCGCGCGTTCGTCTCGCTCACGGCCCGGCGCATGCCGCGCGGCGGCGAGCTGGCCTGGGCGCTGCGGCGCTTCGACCTCGCCTTCGAGCGCGGCGACGCCGCCGAGGCGCTCACCGACCTGCTGCTCGCCCTGCGCGCGCTGCTCGAGCCCGAGGGCCCGGAGAGCGGCCTGCTGGCCGACCGGCTCGCCGTGCTCTGCGCGGCCGACGAGGAGCGCGACGCGCTTGCCGACCGCATCGAGGCCGCGGTCGCGCTCGAGCGCGCGATCGTCGCCGGCCTGGCGCCGCCGGCCTCGGGCGTGGAGGACGTCGTGGACGAGCTGACCGAGCACCTCCGCGCGCTGCTCGGCGACGCGCTGTGCGGCCACCTCGACACCGATCTGGTCAAGGCGGCCGACGCGCTGCGCGGCACGCAGGCGCCCCCGATGGAGGAGCCGGCCGAGCCTCCGCTCTTCAGCTAGCGGCCGCGAAGAGGTGCTCGTGGACGGCGGCGAGGCCGTCCACGTCGTGCACGTCGCCCTCGAGCAGCGGGATGACGGTCGGGTCGGGCTCGTCGAGCTCGTCGGCCAGCCGCTCGATGCTCGCGCGGTCGCGGTCGGCGAGCACGCGCAGCTCGCGCAGCGTCTCGGCGACCTTCGCCGTCAGCTCCTCGCCCAGCTCGCCCTCGAGCGCGGCCGCCGCCTCGTCCGGGTCGCCCTCGACGAGGTCGAGCTGCACCCGGTTGACGATCAGCCCGCCGAACGGCATCCCCGCGTCGCGCAGCTTGCCGCGGAAGAAGATCGCCTCCTCGACCGGGTCGCGCTCGGGCGAGGTGACGATGAGGAACGTCGTCGCCGGGTCGGCGAGCAGCTTCTTGACGCCGCGCGCCCGCTCGCGGAAGCCGTCGAGCAGCCCGCCGAGCGCGCGGAAGAAGACGCTGAGGTCGCGCAGCAGGTCGACGCCGGTCACGCGCTGCAGCACGCTGAACACCACGCTCGTCCCGCGGCCGAGCACCTTCGCGGCGATCCCCGTCGGGGCGAGGAAGACGCGGATCGCCCGGCCCTCGAGGAAGCCCGTGAGCCGGTCGGGCGCGTCGAGGAAGTCGAGCGCGTTGCGCGACGGCGGCGTGTCGAGGACGAGGACGTCGTAGTCGCCGGAGCGGTCGAGGTCGTAGAGCTTCGCGATCGCCGTGAACTCCTGCGAGCCGGCGACCGCGCTCGACAGCTCCTGGTAGATCCGGTTGGCCAGGACCTCGTCGCGCGTCTTCTCGTCGGGCGCGAGCTTCTCGATCAGCTCGTCGAACGTCCGCTTCGCGTCGAGCATCATCGCCCACAGCTCGCCGCGCATCTCGATCCCGTGGCCCTCGAAGCGCTTCGCGTCGACCAGGCGCGGCTCGTTGCCGAGCTCCTCCAGGCCGAGCGAGTCGGCCAGCCGACGGGCCGGGTCGATCGTCACGACCGCCACCCGCTTGCCCTCGGCGGCGAGCCCCATGGCGAGCGCCGCGGAGGTCGTCGTCTTGCCCACGCCGCCCGAGCCCGCGCAGATGACGACGCGCTTTCCCTCGAGCTTCTCGGCGACCCCCATCGCCGCATGGTAGGGACGAAGCGGCGCGAGCTGTCGGCGGCCATCGGCATGCTCTTGCCGTGCGCGCCACCCTCGCCGTCCTCCTCCTGCTGCTCCTCGCGCCGGCCGCGGCGCGCGCGGAGACCGTCGACGCGGGCGCGCTCGGCGGCAGCGTCGACGACCAGACCGGGCTGATCGCGTTCAGCGGCGGCTCGGCGCTCGCCGAGTCGGCCACCGAGCGGCTCGGGTTCCGCACGCCCGCCGGCTGGTTCCGCGCCACGCGGGCGCTCAGCGTGCGGCGCGACGGAGCGGCGGTCGTCGCCGAGCTGGCCACCGACGACCCGACCGGGCGGACGATGCAGCTGCGGATGGGCGTCGACGCGCCGGGCGTCGTCGCCGTCGAGGCGAGCGTGGGCGGCGCGGACGTCGCCGCGGTGGGGATCGGCTTCGCCGCGCTGGCCGACGAGCGCTTCCTCGGCTTCGGCGAGCGCTCCAACGCC